>NZ_CALLJH010000008.1:0-131656 GCF_938091255.1 uncultured Chloroflexus sp. | reverse complement strand
GGAAGCAGGGCCTCATCGCCGAATCCGGCGGTGGCTACATTGTTGGCCCGCAGTGGGAGCTGGTTCAACCCTATCAGCAAATCTTGGAAAATGCGCGTCCAGCCGACCTTCCTATCGAGCCTATCGAGGCGTTGGCCAAGCAAGAGTCGTGGCTTGAGGAAGAGAAGGTACCGTTGAAGTTCTGAGATACGTGTGGCATACGGTTCGTCTCTTGTAATTAGGGCAGGAGTCTTTTCTGGGTGTTGAGAGTGGATACATTCGTGGCAAAAGGTTCTCTTCTCAGCTCCAAGGATCTTGGCGTCTTTACCCGTTGCTGCCCGCAGCTTGGTGGTTGACGCACGCGCAAGAAGCGTTGCAGGGATATGGTGTTCTCTCTGAACGTTTCTGTAACGGCTAAGGCGTGAAGTTCTTTTAGCAGTTGTGCAGTGCTGATCCTGCACGTATTGGTAACTCGCGCTCACACCCAAAGCGGCTGCTCTCGCGCACGCCACTGATCTCCCCTTCTCCGCTCGACAGCTAACTCATGCGCACAGAGATTTGGTCAACCGCCACAAAACACGTTATAATCGCCGGTAATGTCGCTTTTTCTGAAACGTAGCGATCAGGTATGCAAACCTCACCGACCCAACCAGTTGCCAGCACCGCATACCTTTTGTTTCGGGTCGCCGCCGAGCGCTATGCGCTGGCTAGTGCGTCGGTGCGCGAAATTATCCGCTGGCGATTACCGACGCCGGTGCCGGGGGCGCCGCCGCTGCTGCCCGGTGTGATTAACCAGCGTGGGCAGATTTTGGCGATCATTGATCTGCGCTTGTTGCTGGGGCTGGTCGCCGCTGCGCCCGATCGCGCCACGCGCCTGATTTGGGTGCATCACAGCGGCATTGACGCTGCGTTGCTGGTTGATGCCGTGGATGATTTGATCGCGATCGAGCCATCGCAGATCGAGCCGCCACCGGTGCATGTAGCCGGCCCGGCGCAACGAGTGATCCATGCCCTCTATCGCCATCATGATCAGCCGGTGGCAATTCTTGATCCGGCTGCATTGTTTGCGCTGGTGCAGGAGGCAGCGTGATCTTGCTCATCGAAACCGTTGCTCGCCGGTACGTGTGCCGGCAGCACGACGTCGATAGCGTTGGTTTGGCCACTCAGGCCGATCACGACGAGCGTGGACGTCGCATTATTCGCCATCACCTAGGGCCGCTGCTTGATCCTGCTGATCCGCCGGCATTGAGCCGGTTGCATGCCCTCACGATTGGTTTGCGGCGGCGGGTGGTGGAATTCGTGGTGCCGCGGGTTGATCTGTTGGCTGAAACGCCGGTGATTATGCCGCTGGCGCCGTTTCTAGCGGCCCGGTTACGCTTGCCTTGGGCCAACGGGGTGGCTCTGCTTGATGATCAGCCGGTTATTGCCCTTGATCTGCGCCGGATGGCTGCCGATCTCGCTTTGGGTCTTCATTTGGCTCATGCTTGAGGAAGCGTTATGAATTCGGGAATCTCCGTTGGTTCGTCTGCTGAACTCTCGGCCTTACGCGAAAATCGCGTGATGTTGCGCTGGTTAATCATCGTCAGCGTTGCGGTGCTGCTGGTCTTTTGGCTATTTGGGATGGTTTTGTGGTTCATGAGCCGCGTTGATCTGACCACCTTGGTGCTGGCTAGTCTGGTCACACTGGTTGGCCTTGCGATGTATGGTGTAGCAGCGTGGTTTGTCCGGCAACAGCAAACTATTTTAGGCCGGCGGTGGCTCTTTTTGGCGATGGTGGCCGGCGCGGCGATGGTGCCCTTGCTGTTTGGCGGCGCTGATGGGGCGCGGGTTGTGGTGCTGTTTGTGCCGATTGTCACCGCCGGCTTGCTCGGTAGCGGGCGAGATACGTTGCTGGTCAGCCTTGCCGGGGTGTTGGTGTATGTGGGGTTGCTGCTTGCTGAGCAGTTTTCGCAGGTGCAACCGTTTCTTGAAGATAATGTAGTCATTGATTCGTTCTTTTTGATTCTGACGATCAGTGCGATCGGGACGCTGGCATGGCTTAGTAGCCGCGATTTGAGCCGGGCGCTGGCCGAGTCGCATTCACGCGCTGAAGAGCTGCTGCGCAATACTGAAACGTTGATGGAGAAGAATATCCAGCAGGTTGAGTTGGGGAGTGAGCTAGCAGCAGCGGCAGCCGAGCTGCAAGCCAATTCGCAACAACAGGCCGGCGGCGCCAGCGAGCAGGCCAGTGCTGTCTCGGAAGTCTCGACGACAATTGAAGAGTTGGGCAGCACCGCTCGCCAAATTGCGCAAGCGGCCGAACATGTCTCGGAAGCGGCTCAGCAAACGCTTGAGCAACTGAGCAGTGGTCAAGAAGCAGTTGACCAAAGTATTCAGGCGATGGAACGCATCCGCCAGCGGGTGCAGGATATTTCGGCGCGCGTGCTTGGTCTGGGTGAGCGCTCGCAGCAGATCGGCGAGATTATCGATTTGATCGACGATATTTCGGATGAAACGCATCTGCTGGCGCTGAATGCAGCGATCGAGGCGGCTGGCGCCGGCGAATACGGTCGCCGCTTTGCTGTTGTCGCCGCTGAAGTCAAGAGTCTGGCTAATCGCACTTTGGCTGCCGCAAAAGAGGTGAAAGGAGTGATTGCCGAGATTCGGCAAGCCACCAGCGCCGCAGTGTTAGCGGCTGAAGAGGGCAGCAAAGAGGTTGAGCGTGGCGTTGAATTGGCCCATCGCGCTGGTCAAGTGATGGACAATATCGTGATGGTGGCTGAGCGTACTGCGCAGGCTGCCGCTGAGATTGGACTAGCGACGGCGCAGCAGCAGAGCGCTAGCGAGCAGGTGGTCGAGACGATGCGCGAGATTGCCGAGGTGGCCCGTCAGTCGGCGCTCAGCGCGCGCCAGATGGCCGAGTCTGCCGCAAAGCTGACTGCTATCGCGGCCCGTCTGCACGGGATTGCGAATATTGATAATGATCGTCCCGCGCAGTGGCGGGATCGCTGACAACGTATGGATCTGACAAGTTTCTACGCCCAATTTCGTGATGAGACGGCTGATAACCTGCGCGTCTTGAACGATGCATTGCTGGCGATCGAGGGGCAAGCTGGCGAAACGCTGCGTCGCAGCGAGTTAGATCGTGCCTTTCGCGCGGTACATACGATTAAGGGGGCGGCTCGCATGCTTGGTTTCGATCCGATCGCGCAGGTGGCGCATGCGATTGAACACGTGTTGGGTGAGATCCGTCAAGAACGGTGTACGCTGGATCGACCATTGGCTGATTTGCTGCTGCGCGGTGGCGACCTGATTGGACAGTTGGTGGCTGAGGCGCCCCAGATGCCGGCCCCGGCGCTGGCTGCCGTGCCTGAGATTGTGCAAGCGTTAGGCGCCGCTAGCCCGGCTGAGCCGGCAGCCGCGCCGTCATCACCACCGGCAGCCGCGCCGCAACCACCGCCGGCGCTGGCTGAACCGGCACCGCGTGCAGCTCGCCAGACCGTGCGGGTACGAGTTGACCGGCTTGACCGGCTGTTTAATCTGGCCGGCGAGTTGGCGGTTAATCAGCAGTGGTTAGGAGAGGTTGGGCAGGAGCTGTATCGGTTGCAAGAGGCGGTGGAGCGCCAACAGCGCGCGGTGCAGGCGCTGGAACGGGAATTGGCCCGGTTGCGGTTTTCACCCACCCAGCGTCAGGCGCTGGATGCGCGTTTGGCGACGTTGCGAGACGCGCAGGCTGCGCTGGCCGATCTTGCGCAACGCCAGAGCGACCGGCTCGATCGCCATCTGGCTCGCCAGCAGATGCTGGTCAAAGATCTTGAGCAAGAGGTCATGGCAGTACGGCTGTTGCCGATTGCGACGATCTTCAATTCCCTGCCGCGCCTTGTGCGTGATCTGGCAGCGGCGACGAACAAGCAGGCGACGATCGAGATCCGCGGCGAGACGACCGAACTCGACCGGAAGGTGCTGGAAGTGATCAGTGACCCGCTGGTGCATCTGGTGCGGAACGCGGTGGATCACGGGCTAGAAGCGCCGGATGAGCGGGTTGCCGCCGGGAAGCCGCCCGTCGGTTTGATTCAGATCAGCGCCGAGTCGGCTGGCAATGAGGTGCGCATCCAGATCCGCGATGATGGGCGTGGGATTGATCCCGAACGGGTGCGCCAGCGAGCGGTGGAGCTGGGGATGTTGGGCGCCGAACGGGCACGTCAACTTGATACGCAAGAAGCGCTGGATGTGATCTTCCAGCCGGGTTTTTCGACCGCCCGCACCGTGACCGAGATCTCAGGTCGCGGCGTTGGGATGGACATCGTCCGCGCCAATCTGATCGAACTCGGCGGGCAGGTACGGGTCGATTCAATCGTAGGCCAAGGCACGACCGTCACCCTGACCATCCCGCTCACGTTGATCACTAGCCGGGTGTTGTTGGTGCAGGCTGGTCGCCAAATGTTAGCATTGCCGGCAGCGACGATTCGGGGTATTCTGTGGGTGCGGCGCGATCAGGTACAGTTAATCGATGGCCAACCGACTATTGCCTATCAACAGCAGACCGTAGCGCTGCTGTCACTGGCCGAACTGTTGGGCATGAACGTCGACGCGCCGCTCGTGCGCCATCCGCGTGCGCCGGCGCTGTTACTCAATGCGCGCCAACGGCGCATTGCCCTGTTGGTGGATGATCTCCTCGACGAGCGCGAGGCGGTTGTCAAACCGCTTGGCCCGCTCTTCGCCCGCCGTCCGGCCTTAAGTGGCGCGGTGCAACTCGGTGATGGCGGTCTCGCCTTGCTGATCAATCCGCTCCAACTCATCGAAGGCGGCGCGCGGCGCGCGGCAGCGCTGCCAGTGCTCAGCCAGTCACTGCGCGATGAATCGCGGCGAGCACGCTTACTCGTGGTTGATGACTCGTTCACGACGCGCGAACTGCTACGCAGTATTCTGCAATCGGCCGGCTATGAGGTAACTGTGGCGATTGATGGGGCCGATGCGCTTGACAGGCTGCGTTCCACGACCTACGATCTGGTAGTAAGTGATATCGAGATGCCTCGTGTCGATGGATTTACCCTCACGACTCGGATCCGGCGCGAGTTAGCCCTCTCGGAGCTGCCGGTCGTACTAATTACCAGCCTTGCCTCTGAAGAACATCGTCGTCGCGGTCTTGAAGCAGGGGCGCAGGCCTACATCGTGAAGAGCCAGTTTAATCAAGACAGCTTGCTGAAAGTCATTCAGCAGTTGCTCGGCCACGAGGAGTAGCTATGCCAACCATTTTGGTCGTCGATGATAGCCGTCTCGTCACCGATATTGTCAAAATGCGGCTCGAAATGTACGGCTACACCGTTCAGCTTGCGCATAGCGGTGAAGAGGCACTCGAGGCAATTGCCGCCGAGCCGCCCGATCTGCTGGTGCTCGATGTACAGATGCCCGGCATTGATGGCTACGAGGTGTGCCGGCGCATTCGCGAGAATCCGGCCCTTGACGATTTGCGCATCATTATGCTCACCTCGTCGGATGACAAACGGGCTGCGTTTGAGGCTGGCGTTGATGATTATTTGAACAAAGACATCGATCTCCTCAATCTGCCTAATCGGGTGCGGTTGGTATTAGATATGGAATAGCAGCGTAGCCAATCGGCGGCATACCCGGCGAGTAGATACCCATGACCAACCCGCTGCGCATCCTGATCGTTGATGACTCGGCGCTGATGCGGCGCTTGTTGCGCCAAATGCTGGAAAGCGATCCGGCTATTCGGGTTGTCGGTGAAGCTGGTGATGGCAAGACAGCGATCACGCTGACCGCCGAACTTCGCCCTGATCTGATCACGCTCGATGTGCGCATGCCGGTGCTCGATGGCGTCGAGACGACGCGCCAGATCATGGCTTACCATCCGACACCGATTCTGGTCTTATCGGCTGCGGTCAGCGGGAAAGACGCCAATACCTCATTTGAAGCGTTGGCCGCCGGCGCCCTTGAGGTCATGGAGAAGCCGAGCTTAACCGATAGTGGATCGCTTGACCATCTGCGCCGGATGTTGATCCGGCGCGTGAAGTTGCTAGCGCGGGTGAAGGTGGTCACTCATCTGCGCGGTCGCCGTCATCCACCGCCTGAAATCGGCAACGCGCTTGCTGACACGCCGCATCACGTGCGTAGGCCGCGGCTCGCTCCCGGTCAATTTCCAGTGATCGTGATTGGCGCTTCTACGGGAGGCCCCAAGGTTGTGCGCCAATTATTAGCTGGCTTGCCGGCGCAGTTTCCGGCGGCAGTGTTGGTTGTGCAGCATATTGCGCAAGGGTTTGGCGCCGGGATGGCCGAATGGCTTGCCGAAGCAAGTGCCATTCCGATCGAACTGGCTGCCGAGGGGAGGCCGGTACGCCCCGGCGTGGCCCTGCTTGCACCTGATCGGGCTGATATGTTGATTAAACCTGATGGGACGGTGCGGCTGAGCATGTCGCCGCTGCTGATCCAACGACCATCGATCGATATTACCATGACCGCAGTTGCCGAATTGTACGGCGCGAGTGCGGTAGGGGTCTTGCTCACCGGTATGGGGCGCGATGGCGCAGTGGGCATGCGCGCTATCCGGCGGGCTGGCGGGCTGACTATCGCCCAAGATGAGGCGAGTTGCACCATCTTCGGCATGCCGCGGGCGGCGATTGAATTAGGAGCGGCGGAACTAGTTTTGTCGCCCAATCAGATTCTTGCCGTGTTGCGTGAACGGTTCTCTGCTTCTGCGAGCATCGTATGACAGTGCCGCCTGAATCGCTGAGTACCTTGCGCGATGTGTTGGCGCGCTACTGCGGCGTGGTGCTTGACGATGCGCGGCTGATGACGTTACGCAGCGCGATCGAACGGCGCGCCGAGGTAGTGCGGCGCGCGCCGGCACAGTACGTGGCTGATCTGGTGCTGAGCGCCGACCGCGCTGAATTACAACAACTGTCCGAGCTGTTGCTCAATCACGAGACAGTGTTCTTTCGGAATCGGCCCCATATTGAGGCGCTGCGCAAAACCTTGTTGCCCGCCTTGCACGCCACCTTGCCGCCGGGAGCGCCGATCAAAATCTGGAGTGCCGGTTGTGCGACTGGCGAAGAACCTTATTCGATTGCGATCGCCGCGCTCGAGGCGCTAGGGGAACCGCTGCCGCGCCCGGTCGAGATTCTGGCCACTGATCTCAGCGCCACCGCGCTTGACAAGGCGCGCCACGGCGTGTATCGTGGACGCGCGCTTGCTAATGTGACGCCAGCGCAGCGCGCGCGCTTCTTTGTTCCTGCCGGAGATGGCTTGGCTGTCCACGAACGGGTGCGCCGGTTGGTGTCGTTGGTGCAGCATAACTTGCTGGAACCCTTCCCGCCGGCTACACGCGGGACGCACATTCTCTTTTGCCAAAATGTGACCATCTATTTCTCGCTTGATACCTGCCGCGCCCTGATGGCGCGCTTCTATGACATTCTGGCCGACGGCGGCACCCTCTGCCTCGGTTTTTCCGAAACGTTGTGGAATATCTTTGACCGATTGCGTCCGGTTGCGGTTAATGGCGCGTTTCTGTACCGGAAAGATCCGCCACGGCAACGCGCAACAGTTGTGTCGGCAGATAAGCGGCCCATCCAGTCGCCTCGATCGGGGCGCTTACGCCCCGCGACGCAATCGGTGACGGGTGCGCCATTGTTTACCGATGAGACGGTGGTGAACGAGGGCCGGCGCTTGATCGACAGCGGACAGCTTGAGACGGCGCTCGACTTGTTTTCCCACGTACCGTTGGCCGGACGCCACGCACCGGCAGTGTTGGCATTAGCGGCGCAGGCCCATGCTAATCGGGGCGATCTCGATCTGGCGCTGGCCGAAGCGCGCCGCGCCCTCGAATTGAATCCATTGGTCACTGAGGCGCACATCTTGCTTGGGTTGATTTACGAGCGGCAGCAACAACTGCCGTTGGCCATTCGCCATTTTGAACGGGCGCGCTATTTGAGCACCGAGTCGCCGTTGGTGGCGTTTCACCTTGCCGAGTGCTACCGCCAAACGGGACGGATAACGGATGCAGTGCGTGAATACCGGAATGCGGAGCGATTGTTGGCCGCGTTACCGCCCGATCACCTGCTTGAAGGTGTGGCTGCCCATTGGCTGGTCGAGAGTTGCCGGCGTTGGATAGACCGGCTCGAGGGAGAGCGTTAAATGGCTGCCCGTAACGGTCGAGTGTTATCCGAACTCGTGATCCGGCGGCGGATGTGGCCGAGTCTCTTGGCACACCACCCGCGCAGCCTGATTACCGCACGGCGTAGCGCCGCGCCGCCCGATCCGCCACCGTCGCCGCCGATGCCAGCGCCGGTCATTGATGAAGCGGCCCAGCGGCGGGCGCGTGAGATCGAACAAGAATTGCAATTGGCCCGCGATATTCAACAGGGCTTGTTGTTAGAGGCGGCGCCGCATCTGCCCGGCTGGGAAGTAACGGCCATTTCGCTGCCGGCTCGCGATCTTGGCGGTGATTTGTACGACTTTTTGCCGTTGGCCAATGGGCGGCACGGCATCATGATCGGTGATGTCAGCGGTAAGGGCTTGCCCGCCGCATTGCGCATGGCCGTGGCCCGCACCGTTTTTCGGCACGAGGCGCGCCGTAACGCTGATCCGGCGACCACGTTGGCTGCTGTCAATCGCGGTGTGTTGAGCGAGATTCCGCATGGCATGGTGACCATGCTCTACTTGCAGCTCGAACCGCAGAGCGGTCTGATCTGTTGCGCTAACGCCGGGCATACCTTCCCACTGATAGTAACTGACGAGCTGCGTGAGCTGGAAGTCAGCGGGTTGCCGTTAGGAGTGGATCATGAGAGCGAATATGCCGAGTTAAGCGCCGCCCTTGCTCCCGGTGAGAGCCTGTTGCTCTATACCGATGGCCTGATCGAAGCCGAGCGCGCCGATGGCCAAATCTTAGGCTTCGAGCGGCTGGCCGCGTTAGTCATGGCCCAACCGCAGCGCAAACCGCGCGCGCTGGCTGCTGCGCTCGTGCATGAAGTGCGGGCGTGGACAAACGGCGTGCTGAGCGATGATGTGACTATGGTAATCTTGCGGCGGCGCTTGCTCGATCTCACTGCGGAAATCCGCAGTGTCATCGCGGATGTCGTCGGCAGTGATCGACTCGAACCGTTATGGGATACTCTCTTCGCCGGTGATGTTCCGGCTGACGCCGAGGCATGGCGCGAACTGTTGCCTCGCTTGCAAGCGCCGGCACAGGCTACGTTGGGACGTGGCCTGGCGCGCGAGTTGATCCAACAGATCCGGTTGACGTTAGATGATTACCGCGAGGTTGCCTAATCGCCGGGATGGCGTGGTTGGGATAGGTGCGCGTGTTTGCCCCAACCACGCCAATCGTGAAGAAAACTATATACTGTCGTATACTTCTAAATGACGATTCTACAATATACGGAGGGCGAGGGGCATGTTATAGTAGAAATCAGCATCTATCTGGTCGCCAAGGTGAGCTATGGCATCAACGAACGAACTCCAATTTATGCCCCTTGACCTTGACACCTTTAGCGGTAGCGAGCGTTTCATGACCGGCACACGGCTGGGGGCGGCGTTTAGTCAGGGGATGCGTTCATACCTGCGCGCGGCCTATGCCGATGCAATCGAACATTTCAAAGCGGCGCTCATTGCCGCGTATGTTGATGGTGAAGAGCAGGCCCAAATCTACGAGCGGGAACGGGCCATCATCTACCTCTATATCGGCAATTCGCTCGCGTTTCAGGATCATTGGGAAGAGGCGTTGCGCGAGTATCTTGAGGCAGTGCAAACCGATCCGCAATTGGCTGAAGCGCACTACAACCTTGGGGTAGCGTTTGCCGCGCTCGGCCAGATCGATCGGGCGATTGCCGCGTTTAAAGAGACGCTCGAACACAACCCCAACCTCTACGAAGCTCATTTTGCGCTTGGCCGCTGCTACCAGCGGATTGACGACGCCGGGAGGGCGTACATTCACTTTAGCAGCGCCTGCAACGCTCGCCCGCAAGCCGCCGAGCCGCGCTACTACATGGGCTTGATGCACCAGAGTCACGGTGCGCATGAATTGGCTCAGCGTTGCTTTGCCGAGGCGTTACGGGTTGAGCCGACCTTCGTCTCGCCCGAGCCAGTGCCCGACGAGCCGCTGGTCAACCGCAGTGAAGAAGAGGTAGCGCAGTGGTACTATCGTCTCAGCCAAGCCCTTAAGCAACAAGGCTACGAAGAAGAGGCCGAGCGGATCTATCGTGCCCTCTTGCAATGGCGGCCACAAGAATACGCTGCCCGCTATCTGCTGGGCAACCTGCTTGCGCGTCAGCGCCGGTTTGAGGAAGCTTACGAAGAATACGAGCAGGTGCCGCCGCAACATCGCCACTATGTTGACGCGCGATTACGCATGAGCTCCATCTTGCGTTTGCAGAAGAAGCCGAAACAAGCCTACGAAATTCTCTTCGCCTGCGCCCGCCTCAATCCGCACCACGGCCAGCTCTTCTTGCAGATGGGCAAACTGCTCTACGACATGGGAATGAACGCGCAGGCGGCGCGCGCGTTCGAGCGGGCAGTACAACTGATGCCAACCGATGCGCAGGCTCACTACCTGCTTGGTTTCGTCTACAATTCGTTGGGGCGTGATACGTGGGCGCTGGCCGCGTGGCGCAAAGCCGTTCAATTAGCTCCTGATGCCCATTCGTTACGCTTCGATCTAGGTTACATGTACATCCGGCGCGGTCGCTACGATCTGGCCGCGCGTGAGTTTCAACAGGTGCTTGAGCAATGGCCCGACGATGTCGAAACCCAGTTTATGTTAGGGCTGTGCTATAAAGAATTGCTCGAACCAACCCGTGCCATCCCGTTGTTTGAGAAAGTCTTGCGTCGCAACCCGCGCCATGCACAAGCACTCTATTACCTTGGTGCGTGCTATTTGCAGGTTGGCAATACCTCGTTAGGCAAGGCCTATCTCCGCCGGTACGATCATTTGGTGCGCCAAACGTCAGCAATGAATGGGGCAAGCCGGTCACGATCTCCTGCTCCCCCGCGGCTGTCCTCGTAACAATGGCAATACTCTGGTTCGTGTCATTCGTTACACTACGCTGGGAAGCGAACCGAGCAACGTGCGTAGAGGCAAAAGCATGCAACGAGTAGAGCTGCGTATTCCATCAATTCCGATCTTTGAACGAGTCGTGCGTGCAAGTGCCGCTGAAATCGGTAGTGCTGCCGGGCTGAGCCCCGAACGGGTCGAAGATCTGAAACTCGCAGTGAGCGAGGCGGTCAATAATGCGATTGATCACGGCAACCGCGGTGATACGGCCAAGCTGGTTGGCGTGATCTTTGATATTGATGGCGATAAGCTTGAAATCCGGATCAGCGATCAAGGTGGGGGGGTGGAACGGCTCGATTTCTCGCGGCATGTGATTGATGATGAACGGCTCGAGGCCGGCTACTTGCGCGGTTTCGGGATGTATCTGATTAGCGCGCTGGTGGACGATTACGAAGTGGATTCATCACAGCAAGGAACGGTGCTCACGCTCCGTCTGTATCGGAAGGATCGGCAACAATGAGCGACATTATTCGGCGCGAAGAGTTTGGTGATGTGGTGGTGCTGCACATCCTGACCACGAGCGTTGACGCAATCTCGGCTGCCGCCATTGCTGCTGAATGCCAAGAGATGCGTCCAATTACCGTGCTCGATTTTAGTGAAGTCTCGTTTATCAATTCAGCCGGTATTTCAGCATTGCTGAAATTTGTGGTGAATGCGCGCAAATCGGGGTATCAGCTTTTCGCAATGAACGTAACCCCTCATCACCAAAAGATCTTCAAGATGGTTGAAATGTCACGATATATGCCGACGATTGAAGAACGCGATCTAGCGGCGTACCGTTGAGGTACGGGCGGACGATTGTCCGCCGTTCCCCATATCTTCGCTCACCCCAGATAACAAATTGAAGACTCCTCCGGATTGTAATGCACTGCAACCGTTTCCTCATACGCGATCACCAATACGATATGGTATGATAATGGTGCAAACAATGAGGAGGCTTTGCATGAGTTTACGAAAACGCACCGGTAAAGTGGGCGTGGTTGGTACGGGCATGGTCGGTACGTCCTTCGCATATGCATTGATGCAGCGTAGCCTCGCCAACGAGTTGGTGCTGGTTGATATTGATCATGCCCGCGCCGAAGGTGAAGCGATGGATCTTAACCACGGCTTGCCCTTCGTTCGCCCGATGCGGATCTACGCCGGTACATACGCCGATCTAGCTGGCGCAGACCTGATCGTCATCGCTGCCGGTGCCAACCAGCGGCCCGGCGAAACCCGCCTCGACCTGCTTGGCCGCAATGCCGCCATTTTCCGCGAGATTATCCCGGCCATTCTTGCCGCCAATGATGATGGCATTATTGTGGTTGCCACCAACCCGGTTGACATTCTCACCACGATCGGCGCTCAGATCGCTGGCCCGGCAGCCAATCGGGTGATCGGGTCGGGCACGATCCTTGATACCGCCCGCTTCCGGTACTTGCTCGGCCAACATTACGGGGTTGATCCACGTTCGGTGCATGCCTATATCGTCGGTGAACACGGTGATAGCGAACTCGCCCTCTGGAGCCTAGCGAATATCGCCGGTGTCCGGCTGGTTGATTTTGTCGGCGCAAATGGGCAGGGGTACGATCAAGCGGCGCTCGATGCCATTCTCGAACAGACGCGCAATGCCGCCTATGAGATTATTAAGCGTAAACGGGCGACCTACTATGCCATTGGCTTGGGCTTGCTCGCGATTGCTGAAGCGGTGTTGCGCGATCAGCATACGGTGATGACCATTAGCAGTTTAATGACTGGCCAGTATGGCGTAACCGATATTGCGATTAGCTTGCCAACGATTGTCGGTCGCGATGGTGCGGAGGAGGTGCTCAATTTGCCCTTGTCGGAACAAGAAGTCGTGCTCTTCCAGCGTTCAGCCGCGATCTTGAAAGAGAATCTGGCTCACGTCAGTTAGGGCGAACCCAGCAGACGAGGAGAGTGCGCCGTGCCACCCACGATCATGGTTGTTGAAGATGATGCCGCAACGCGCCGATTGTACCGGTTTTTGTTGCGGAATAGCGGCTACAATGTCATCGAAGCCGAAGATGGGATTGATGCCCTTGAGAAGTTGGCGGTTCATGATTGTGATGTGATCATCACTGACATGAATATGCCGCGTATGGGGGGGATTGAGTTTGTGCGCACGCTTCGCCAGAATCGCTCGCAAGTCTATGTCATTATGGTGACGGCCTTCGGCACTCCCGACACCGAGAAGAATGCCTTTCGCACTGGTGTGAACGAATATTTAACCAAACCGTTCGATTTTGATGAGCTTGAGCGGCGGTTGCAAAATTACTTCGCTCGCCGTAATCAAGCAGAATCGTGAGCGTCGGCGTCGCCCACGGGATGATCAGCGGCACTTTCAAATCAGCATGTTAATGGCAATATTGTCATCAGCTACGTCGCTACTGTAGTCTTGGTGCAACGTTGGCATGGTTATACTACCCTTAGGGTAGTAACTGATCATGCACTGCGCCTGCTTATTGTCGAGCTGAGGAGCCTCTCGTATGGCGGATTATGCAAGTCCTGCTTCGATTACCCGCCCCCGGATCCTCATTGTGGAAGATGAGACCAATATCCGCGAGTTTTGCCGTCTCCTCCTGCGGCGTGCATATGACGTGGTTGTCGCCGAGCACGGGCTGGCAGCAATCACGATTCTGCAACAGCAACCTTTTGATCTGGTAGTGACCGATCTGCAAATGCCTCACGTCGATGGCATTGCCTTGATCCATCATCTGCGCGCTCATTATCTCAATACCGATGTGATCGTCATGACGGCGAATGCAACGGTTGAAACGGCGCGTGAGGCGCTGAAGCTTGGTGCGCTTGATTACATCGCCAAGCCGGTTGATGCCGAGCAGTTGCAAAAAACGATCCGTACTGCGCTGGAGATACGCCGGATCCGGCACGAGAAAGAACGGCTGTCGGATCTCGTGTTGATGTACCAGTTTAGTCAAGCGATCACTACCTCACTTGATATTGAAGAGCAGACCGCTCGCTTGGTCGAGTTCGTAGGCCGGCGTTTTGCGCCAATCCATATCAGCTTGTCGCTCGTTGATGCCGATGATGAGACCTTAGTCGTGCTCATCGGTTCCACTGCGGGTAATAATCTGCCGTTGGTCAAGGTCGATGAACAGACGCTGTCCGCTGCTCATCGGCGCCTCGTCGCCTTACCTGCTACATCGCAGGGACGCTCGATCGAAGTGGTGTTGCGCAGTCGCGATCGGGTGATTGGCATGCTTGATCTGGCTCGCTCTGATGAACAACCGCCCTTTGATGCCGCCGAACGGCACCTGATCGAAGTCTTTGCGTCGCAGATCGCCGCCGCTCTTGACAATGCCCGCCTGTATCGCGCACTCAAAGATCAGCACGAGCAGATGATTGCGGCGCTGGCCGGCGCCATCGAGGCCCGCGATGCTTATACCTATGGCCATTCGCGCCAAGTCACGCGCTATGCAGTGCGGTTGGCAATGGAATTGGGGCTGAATGAGGCCGAGATTGAGCGCATTCGTTACGCCGGTTTGTTGCACGATATTGGTAAGATAGGTGTGCGTGATAACATCTTGCTTAAAGCAGGGCCACTCAATGCGACAGAGTTGATCCAAATGCGTCAGCATCCGCAGATTGGCGTTCGTATCCTCGAGCAGATCCGTGGATTGCGTGATGTGTTGCCGATCATCGCTGCTCACCACGAGCGGGTTGATGGCAATGGCTATCCGCTGGGGCTGCGGGGTGATGAAATTCCGCTCGGCGCGCGAATTTTGGCAGTGGCCGATACGTTCGAGGCGCTGACTGCCGATCGCGCCTATCGTGCCGCGATGGAACCGGAACAAGCGCTCCAAGTGTTGCTGCGGGGACGTGGTACGCAATGGGATGCAGCAGTGGTCGATGCGTTTGTGCGAATGATGAACCGTGAACGGCTGTGGGAACAGTCGCCTCGCCTGCGCCAAGTCACACGGGTGCAGGCGCCGATTGAGTCGTAGGCGGCGCTGTCAGATCACGGCCTCAATGATGCGCGCGATGATAGCGAAGAGGCCGAGTATGACCAACCCGAATGTCACGATTCCCCCAAAGAATTCGCCAATCGTCGGTTTGGCTACGGCGACAGTTTCGACGGTCTGCACTGGGCAGTCTGCTTGAGCGGGCTCCACGGTCTGATCACGCTGAATGAAGCCGTGGGCAAGGCAAGCAGTGCCGTTGCGGTCACTGCGCAGCACATGGCGAAAGGCGATCGGTAGCCCGACGGCGGTGAAGAAGTCGGCTCGATCTTGCAATTGAAAGTGCAGGTGCGGTTCGCTGGAATGGCCAGAGTTGCCGCAGGCGCCGATCGGTTGGCCGGCGCGCACGGGTGTGCCGGGAGCAACGCACACACTGCCCTGCTGCAAATGGGCGTAGAGGGAATAGGCGTGCTCGTGATGTTTGATCACGACGTAGTTGCCGCGTAAATCTGGCGTGGTGATATCGATCCAGCCCGTGCCGGCGCGGGGATCGTCGCGAATGTTGTTGCGCACAGCGACGACCACGCCATCGGCAGCGGCTAGCACCGGCTGCCCAAAAGCAAGGTAGTTGGCCGGTTGGCGCGGATCGCCGCGGTAGGTCAAACCGGTCGCTTCATCGACAATTACAAAATCATACGCATACCGCTGGCTAATAAGGCTCCAAGAATGGGATGTCTGGCGAGTGACTCCGCCGTTAAACACCTTCCAGCGTCCGTGAAACGGTAATTGCACGGCAAAGGTCTCATCATAGGCAACGCCGCGCCGGAGAGCACGCCATTGTGCCGCCACATGCCCGCTAGCTTGCCGGAGAGTAAGCGCGAAACCATGGATGTTGAAAAGGCTCCAAATCGTGATCGAAATGAAGTATGTAGCGATGACTCTGAGCGCCTGTAATGGGGTGCTCATACGATCTCCATTTCACTGCGGGGGCTGCTGATCGTGGTGTCCGGTACGTGTTGCCGTGACATTGTACGTTTAGGGCATAGGTTTTGTTGCCCTAAGGCGGCGGATTTGCGCTTGCGCGGCAGAAAAGGGCTGTGGCGGAGGCATCTCTAGGCAGACTGTGCTGACGCTGGGAACTGATGCTGTGCGCTTGACGTTGAATCAGACAGGCGGGTATAATCGCCGTGGCTCTTCACCGAGTATCGTGTCAGCTTGCATGTGATTTGCCAGTCACGTATCAGGAAAAGCTCAGTTCGGTTTCGGTGAGGATTAGCTACTATGAACGAAGCAGGCTGATCACCGCGAGCCTGCCGCAATGGCGCGGAGTGATGAAGTAAGGGAGATTTTGCATGACACGACGGATCCTTACTGCGCTGGGGTTACTGGTACTGGCGGTTTCATTGCTGGCGTGGCCGCAGCCCGGCGCAGCGCAGGGCGGCGTGCCCGATACCTATCCGCCGTATCAGGCGCGTTATTTTCCCGAAACCGGGCATAGCGCGGTCAACTGGTTTCTAGAGGCATGGAAGAATACACCCAATGCGCTCTTCGTGCTCGGCTACCCGATCTCAGAGCCGTTTATCGAAGAGAGCTTTACCGAGCCGGGTAAGTTCTACCGCGTACAGTATTTCGAGCGTGCCATTCTTGAAGAGCACCCCGAGAATTTTGGCACGCAGAATAATCGCTACTACGTTCTGGGCCGATTACTAGGCAGCCGTTTGGTACAGGGGCGCGAGAATGAGCCGCCCTTCCAGCGCGTGCCCGATCCGGGTGACGGCACATGGTTTGCCCAGACCGGTCACACACTGCGCAATGATCCGGCGCCATTCCGTACATTCTGGCTCAACAACGGCGGCCTTGAGGTGTTTGGCTATCCGCTCTCAGAACAGTTCCAAGAGCGTAATCAGGCCACCGGCGAAGTTTACTGGGTGCAGTATTTCGAGCGTCAACGTATGGAGTGGCACCCCGATGAGCCTGACCCCCGCTACCGCATTCTGCTCGGCTTGTTGGGGAATGAGTATCGCGATCTGCGCCATCGCACCAATCCGGCGTTTAACTATCGCCCGGCTGACCAATCGCTACCGCGTCCGTTTATCTACGGTTTCAACGCTCATCTGTACGGGCAAGGTACTGCTTGGCAAGATCGCAATCGTGTCTTGCAGATGAGCCGCGACGCCGGTATCTATTGGATCCGCCAGCAGGTGCGCTGGATGGATTTGCATGATCGATCGGGTGCGATCTATTGGGCGGAACTTGACGATATTGTAGCTGATGCGAACCGGCAAGGGGTAAATTTGTTGCTCAGCGTGGTTGCTGCACCGAGTTGGGCCACTGCTAATGGCAGTAACGGCATGCCGCGGCGCGAGAACTTTAAGGATTTCGCCTACTTTATGGGCGAAATGGCGAAACGCTACAAGGGGCGGGTGCAGGCCTACCAAATCTGGAACGAGCAGAACCGCGCCTGTGAGAATGGTGGCGATTGTTCGCGCGATGGTGGCGTTGGCGGTCGAGTAGCCGATGCGAGCTATTACGTTGATCTGCTCGAAGTGGCGTACAAGGCGATTAAGGCTAACGATCCGATGGCGATTGTGGTCAGCGGTGCGCCGACCAGCACCGAGACCAACAATCCGAAAATCGCACTGAGCGACACGTCGTATATGGCGTCGATGGCCGCGAATCCTAAGTTCCGCGCTAACGTTGATGTGATCGGAGTTCACCCCGGTGGTCAATACAATCCGCCCGACACACTCTGGCCCGACCGCCCCGGCCCCGGCCCGCAGTGGCGCACCAGCCGCGAGTTCTACTTCCGGCGGGTGGAAGATATTCGCAATGTGCTGGTGCAAAACGGCTTAGGCGATAAGCAGATTTGGATCACCGAGTTTGGCTGGGCAACGCGCAACAATACCCCCGGTTACGAGTATGGTAACTCGATCTCGTTTGAACAGCAGGCCGAGTGGATTGTACGTGCATTCCAGATCGGTCGCCGCGAATATGCACCGTGGGTGGGGGCAATGTTCCTCTGGAACCTCAACTTTGCGGTGCCGTGGCGGGCGCAAGGGAATGAGTTGCACGAGCAGGCGTCGTTTGGTGTGATCAACGGCGACTGGAGTCCGCGTCCGGCTTGGTTTGCCATTCAGGCAATGCCGAAAGATTAAGTGATGACGGAGATGTGCAGCACGCTGCGCATCTCCGTTCCGTCCTAGCCAGAGGAAGTGTCCTCTTGGTCACTATGTGATCGATTGAGGTTTGTTATGAATACATTGTATGCACGGCGTTGGCAGATACTCATGCTTGTTTTCATGGTGGTGGCGGCGATCTTGGCTGCGTGTGGCAGTGAACCGGCTAGCCCGCCGGTGAGTAATGTGCCAACTGCAGCCATCGTTGCCACAACTGACACAGCAACGCTGCCGACCCCGGTACCAACGGCGGCGCCAACCAGCGTGCCGACCGCTGTAGCGGCTGAACCCACAGCGGCGCCGGTAGAACCGACGCCGGTGCCAATTAACCCCGATTATCTAGAATTCGGGATCGTCGGTCATCTTTACTACACTGACCGCGATCGTGTGTTGCAATTGGCGAAAAATGCTGGGTTTGACTGGTTCCGTCAGCAGGTGGTTTGGATGGATATCGAGGACCCTGTTAAGGGTATCTTCGGTTGGGATGAGCTAGATCGGATCGTTGACGCTGCCCACCGGTTTGGGATCAAGTTGTTGGTGAATGTCGTGCGTTCACCTACGGCCTACAATGCAACGAACGGCTTGCCCGATGATCCTGCAACCCTAGCCAATTTCCTCGAGCAGATGGTGCGCCGCTATGGCGACAAGATTCAAGCTTACGAAATCTGGAATGAGCCGAACCTTGCTGTGGAGAATGGCGGTGAGATTGTGCCAGAGGATGTGGGGCACTATGTTGAGATTCTGAAGGCGGCGTACACCCGGATTAAGTCGCTGAAGCCGGATGCGATCGTGCTCGCAGCCGCATCGTCGTCGAGTGGGGTGACGAATCCGGCTATTGCGCTTTCAGATCAAGAGTTCTACCGCCTGATGTACACCTACAACAATGGTGAAGTGCGCAACTACTTCGACGTGCAGGCGGTACATCCGGGTGGCGCAGCCAATCCGCCTGATACCCTCTGGCCTGATAATCCAAGCTTTATCCCCGGCTGCACACCGGCCCCCGATCGCTGCTGGAATGACCACGAGACGCACTATTTCCGCCACGTCGAGAATGTGCGCAAGTGGATGGAACAGTACGGGATGAGCGATAAGGAGATTTGGATTACCGAGTACGGTTGGGCGACACCGAATAACACGCCGGGCTATGAATTTGGTAACTACGTGACGCCTGAGCAGCAGGCGGAATACATCCGCGCGGCGATGTTGCGAGTCTACGAGAACTATCCGTTTGTCGGCAATATGTTCCTCTGGAATATTAACTTTGCCGTGCTCTGGGGCGAACAGGGGAATCCGAACCACGAGCAAGCCGCTTTCGCGATCCTCAACCCGGATTGGAGTCCGCGGTTGTCGTATTTGCGCGCGCAAGACACGATTGCGCAGATCAAGACGTGGCAGGGCCGGTTTGTCGCGCCGTAATGCGGCTAGGGGCGGTTCATAGGTTCATAGCCCTGCTCTGTCCCTATGTCACTCACTGTTTCAGGGGTGGTTCATTGAACCGCCCCTACCTTCACGCCTAATTTGGCTACTACCATTTCACCCCACTCACGCTCCAACTTACCGGCCAGCAGCCAGCCGGCGGGGTGGGGTTGCGCGATCATGTCGAGCACTTTGCGGTACGCCTCTGGTAGCGGGAGGTCAGGCAGTATCCAGCCTTCAGCGGTTGGAGCAAGGCGCAGTGTTGGCGGATCAGGCAATTGGCCATAAGCAGCCAAGATGGCTTCGTCGGCGGGCAGCGCCTGCCAGCCGGTGGCCGTGATGCGCAGATATTCAGCCGGCCCACGCCCGTGACGCCGGCGCACGATCTGGCCTTCTGGCAGTTCGAGCGCACCATCGGGAGTAGCTGGGAGGTTGCGCCAGCCGTTGGGGGCGGCTAGATCGAGCACGCTGAGTAGTTGCTTGGCGCTGATAGCGAGGCGGCGCAGCGGGCCAAGTTGGGTCGATGGCGGCGCGGGCAGGGCAGCGATCCGGTCGGGAATGGTCAGGGTGACGAAGCCACGGCTAGCGAGCCGGCCAAGCAGACCGGCGCGCCGCCAACTGGTGAGGTGAAAATGAAACCCCGCGCGCTCGCCTTCACCGCGCAAGACAGGGCCAAGCGCCGGGTTGTGGATGAGGAAAAGGTTAGGACGGATCTCTTCAAAATCGGCGGGAGCGCCGGGACGGCGACGAGAAGCCATAGCGGTGATTGGGAATAGCCACAAAGAGACGCAAAAAGTTAGTCTTAAACAAGTAATGTTCTCGTGCGTGTGATCGCGTGCATCGGCGAGAGACAAGCGCTGTGTTCCGGTGGCGGCCATCTCACGACGATAACCCGAACCGTTGCAGATTAGGCGCGGTATAAGCGTGACAAATCGCGATCGCGAGCGCATCGGCGGCATCATCCGGGCGGGGCACGGTGGTCAGGCCAAGGGTCAGGCGTACCATCTCTTGCATTTGACGTTTGTCAGCGCCGCCGTAGCCGGCCACCGCCTGCTTCACCGCCAGCGGCTTATATTCATACACCGGAATACCAGCTTGGGCGAGCGCCAGCAACGCCACCCCGCGTGCTTGACCAACGGTCAGCGCCGTATTGACATTCTTACCGAAGAAGAGTTCCTCTACGGCGGCGGTATCGGGGCGGAGGCGTTCGATAATAGCGCGTAGCCCGTTATAGAGCTGCAACAACCGTTCGGGCTGGGGCATACCGGCGGGGGTCGTGAGGGCGCCAGTCTCGATCAGGCGCAGATGACCGCCCGTAATCTCGACCATGCCCCACCCCATCGTTGCGGTACCCGGATCAATCCCAAGCGCGCGCACAATTCTCCTAGTTTGTGATCACTGCTGCTGACCGCGGGTTATGAGTCAAAGCGAGCCACCAGCTCGGCGGTAATATCGAGGTTAGAATAGACCTTCTGCACATCGTCGAGGTCTTCGAGTTTCTCGATCAAGCGCAGAGCGGCCAGCGCATCCTTCTCATCGGGTTGGATGAGTGTCTTCGCGCGCATGATCTTCTCGGCATTGCTAATCGGCACCCCTTGATCGAGCAACGCTTGCCGGATGGCGTTGAGTTGCGTCCATTCGCAATAAATTTCGAGCGTCTCGTCATCAACCACGACATCATCGGCACCGGCGTCGATCGCAATCAATTGCAGCTCATCGGGATCGCGCTTGGTGGCGCTGAGGTCAACAGTAATCAAACCCTTCTGCTCAAACATCCACGACACCGAACCGGGTTCGCCGGGGTTACCGCCATTCTTGTTGAAGGTCGCACGCACCTCAGAATTGGTGCGGTTGCGGTTATCGGTCGCGGCTTCGATCAAAATGGCAACGCCGCCGGGACCATACCCTTCATAGAAAATCTCTTCGAGGGCGGCTTCGTTTGATTTGCCCAAGCCGCGGTCGATCGCGCGCTGAATATTCTCATTCGGCATATTATTGGCGCGCGCCTTTTCCACTGCCAGCCGCAAGCGGAAGTTCATATCGGGGTCACCGCTGCCGCCTTCGCGGGTAGCAATTGTAATATCGCGGGCCAATTTGGTAAAGAGCTGGCCGCGACGTTGATCATTCACGCCTTTGGTACGGCGAATGGTATGCCATTTCGAATGGCCGGACATAGGACCTAGCCTCCTCAGTCATAGAAGGTTATACTATACCCAATTATAGCATGGTCATTGAGTGACGCTGTGTGGGTGGATCAATTTGGCTGGCGGTGGTGTTTAAGTAGACAGAATGGCGCACGGTTGCCGGCAGGAGAACGGTATGAAACCTTTGATGACGGATCGGGTGCATTGTCTCCCCAACGACATCTACATTGTGACAACAGCAGCCGGCAATGTATTGGTCAACAGTCCGCCGGAGAGCCTGAAATTTCTGTTAGCGCAGGGTTTGCCGCTCCCGGCGTATGTTATCTTGCCGCCAGATGCGCCGGCAGGGAGCGAACCCAGTTCGCGCGGATTTGTGCGGCGCGGGATCAACTACGCCAGTGTGGAATTTTTGATCTATGCCAACTTTTTTGGGCAGCAGCGCCGGATGACCTTGATTACGGTGACGGCGGCGCAGGCGCGGCGTTTGCGCACGTTGCTGAGCGAAACGATCAACGGCCCGGCAGCACTCGCCGAGTGGCCGGGGGCATGGTTGCAGCAAGAATGTGAGACGGTAGCGTTCTACCCGCCGCTCGGACGCGCGCCAACCGTTGATGATATGGTGTCGATTGTAGCATTGGAGACAGGTGGTGGTGATCTAGGGCCGGTGCAAATCGAGTATGACGGGAGCGATTTTTGCTTCCTTGAGCACGGCGTTGAGATTGCGCGCGTTCCCGCCGTGATCAATAGTGTGGCCCACCCCTTGGCGGTAGCGCCGCCGCGACCGTTGGTGCGGCAGACGATCACGTTACAGTTTATTGGCGGGAGCGACGGGTTTGACCCGACCGGAATCACTACCTGTTTTCTAGCCTATCTAGGAGCTGGCCAACCGTTATTATTCGATGCGGCGGCCTATCTCAACGTGCGATTGGCGCATTTGGGCCTGTCGCCGCGCCAACTTGATTTGGTCATCATCTCGCACCTGCACGAAGATCATATTGCCGGTCTGCCAGAACTTATTCTTACCGGCGGCAAGCGGGTGCAGTTAGTGACGGCGCAGCCGATCTATCGCTCGTTGTTGCGCGTGCTAGGGGCTATGCTCGATCTGCGGCCGGCGGACGTGGCCGAATTATTCGACTTCTACCCGCTTGATCCCGGCCAACCGTTGGACGTGCATGGCTACCGGTTTGAAGCGACCTATGCGGTGCATTCGATCCCGACCATTGCAGTGCGGGTAGGGGGGATCGGCTACTCGGGCGATATGCGCTACGACGAGGCGTGGTTAGAGCATCTGCATCAGAGCGGCCAGCTCAGCGCCGAGCGGCTGGCCGCTTTGCGCCAGTTTGCCGAAGGGGTAGAGGTGCTGGTGCATGATATGGGGGGCGGTGCCATTCACACGACGCCGACAGCGCAACTCTTGCGTGAGCTGAGTGCCAAGAGCCGGCGGTTAGTGTTGGCCCATACCAGTCGCCAAGATTGGGAAGTGGCTGATGAATTGGCTGGCCGGGTGGAAGTGGCGGTGAGCGGGCATGTGGTGGGGTTAGGAGAAGTTGTGGCCGATGACGAACAGCGCCAGCGGTTTGAGACCCTCACCATTTGCCCGATCTTTGCCCGCTTGCCGGCGGCTGAACGGGCGGAGCTGGCGGCGCAATGTGCAGTGCTCACCTATCCAGCAGGATGCACCATCGCCCACGAAGGCGATGGCTCAGACGGCAGTGCGTATGTGATCCATCACGGGATCGTCGAAATCTTGGTTGGTGGCGAACCGGTGCGGTTGTTGGGGCGCGGCAACAGCTTGGGTGAGCGGGGGGCCTTGATCGGCGAACCGCGCACGAGCACGATGCGCGCGCACAGCGAAGCGCAATTGCTGCATATTGCACCTGATCTGTTTACCGGCGTGGCGCGCCGGTTGGGGTTGCATGATGCGTTTGCCCGCGCCGAATGGTTGTGGCAACAACCGGCGTTGGCGCAGTTACCGTGGGCGACGTTACTCGATCTGGCGCTCGATGTTATGCCGCGTGCCATTCCGGCGGGGACAACCCTGTGCCGGCAGGGTGAGCTTGGCGCAACCGGCTATTTGCTGGTGTCAGGGCGATTAGCGTTTACCGGCACGACGACCGGCACCAGCGAGCGAAGCGGCGATTGCTTTGGGATGCGCGCGGCATTGCGGGGTGAACCGTACCGGATGACGGTGATGGCGCTGACCGACAGCATAGTGTGGATGATTGACGCGCCAGCATTGCAACGACACTATCTCATTTACCCCGACCTGTTGCTACACCTGCAAACGATCGATCGGTCGCGGGAGCGGTGAGGCGCGCCGTAGCAGCGCGCCAGAAGCGCATTACGCTGCGGTTAGCGCACTGCGGTGTTTGCGCCAATCATTTGACAAAGTAGGGGGAGCGTAGTATCATATGGTCGCGTCGGGAAACCGTGCCATGCCGAAGTGGCGGAACTGGCAGACGCGCTACGTTCAGGGCGTAGTGAGGGTGACCTCGTGTGGGTTCAAATCCCACCTTCGGCACCATAATGGGGGATAGTTTAAGGGTAGAACGCCTGGTTCTGGCCCAGGTAGTTGGGGTTCGAATCCCTGTCCCCCAGCCAATAATCTATACTATTGCCCCTTCTTCACAATGGTGTGAAGAAGGGGTTTTTCATGGAGTAGTGAGATAGGGGCTGGTTGTAACCTGCCCCTACTAGCCTACGCGGGTGCCGCAGCTTGGGCAAAAGATCGCGGTGGCCGGCATCTGAAACCCGCATTGCGGGCATATCTTGGGGCCGGCAGCGGTCGGTGAAGCTTCACTGATCGGTACCGATTGCACGGTAGGCGCTGGCGGCGGCGTTACTGGGGCAGGCTCGATGTACACCTCATTCTGCGCCTGTTTCAGCTCTTCCTCACGGGCTACTAACGTTGCTCGCAGTTGATCAAGCTTTGCCGCTAATTCAGCCAAGGTGGGGGCATGAATCTGGCCGGCCCGTTGCAGATCGTAGGCCCGCTGGCCTAATTCCAACAGCTTCTGATCGATCTGGCGCCGCAACTCGTTAATCTCTCCTTGCAAGCGGGTGGTCTTCTGAAACTTCTCGGCCTCGAATTTGGCCCGATCACCGACTTGCGAAATGGTTTTACTCAGTTGATCGAGCAATCCCATCACTATCTCCTTTCTATCGTTTGTCGCTAGCTTTAGTGTAGCATGCGGCGCAAAGCTCTTACCAGTTTGACGATCACGACGGCAATCTGGATGCGACGTAGCGCAACGACGACATGTAGTAGTCCTAGAGCAAAATCAACCCGTTGTACTATAGACGACGCGCGCAGCATGGCTCTACGATAACAGTGAAGTAGCCATCGTGCTGAACGCCGTGAGGTCTGCCGTGACAGCGATTATGCTCCAAACCCCACCTATTGATCCCCTCAACCAAATCATCACGTTGCTCGATCAATTACGCCACCGGTTGCCATTTGCCGAAGAAGAGCTCGTACATCATACCCAGCTACAGGCAATCTTGGCTGAACAGCAAGAGCAAAGCGCGGCGGCACTTGCGGCGTGGCGGGCAGCATTAGCGGTGCGTTGGGAGTGTGAGGTGCGCGCGCAACGCTTGTATGCCCATGTGCGCCGGCAAGTGATCGAGGTGGTCGGCACTGATGCGTCGTACTTGCAACTCTTTGAACCTGACTCGGCGGCGGGGGCGTTGACAGCGACCGATCTGCTCAATAGTTTACGCCGGCTGGCTGCGGTACTAAGCTTGATGCATCCCCAACCGCTATTCGCTGAGCAGGCATTGGCAGATCTCACAGCGATGGCGGCTGAGTTGCAGGCAACGATTATGCATACTGAACAGTGTGAAGCGGAGCGACGGCGGGTACAAGCCGAACAACGACTGTTGCTGGAATTGTGCCACCGCTCATACCGGCGCACGCGCCACCGGATCGCTGAACACTTGCGCGAGTAGGTCTACACTGCCGGCACCTCAGGGGCGAGTTGCGCAATCTCACGGCGCAGTTGATTGATGCGGGCGATAGTGTTGCGATGATTGCCGACGCCGGTAGCGAGGTGGTGTTTCTTGTGGGCCAGTTCAGCGCATGCTTCATAGAAGCGGCGAGCAGTGGCGCTGCGCGTCCGGTTGCGAAGTTGGCCGCTGAATGATTTGGCTGCGAAATACTGCGATGGCGAGATAATTCCGGCAGAGACCTCTTCGGCCAAGTACGTTGCAATGTGATGCTGTTCGCGCCGGATTTCCCAGATCACTAACCCCAAAACGACCACCCACGTTGACCAGTCAACCAGCAGGGTGAGGCCGAGGCCGGTTAAGCCAAATTCACCGGCCAAAAAGACCGCCATGGTATTGTGCAGGGCGTGAAGGCAGACGGCGAGCAGCCAGCCGGCAAAGGGCGAGATGAGGCGCACGATGCGGTTGGGGTGCAGGCGAGACATCGCTAACCCTAAGCCGATCCATGCGGTATAGACGGCGTGACCCCAGCCGCCCAAAATCACTCTCAGGACAAAGAGCGTGATAAGACCGCCAAACCCATCCTCGGTATAGCCGAAAAAGTAGAGGTAGAGCAGATTTTCGGTGGCCGCAAAGCCGAGCGCTGTGATCGCCGCATAGAGCATGCCGTCGAGGCGTGAGTCGAACTCTTCGGGGAAGGCGAACATAATGATGACGACGGCAATGCCCTTCAAGCTCTCTTCGACAAGTGGCGCGAGCAAAGTTGTGCCGGCCACTTCGGCCGAGGCTTCGCCGATAAAGATGGCTAACGACGCTTGGACTATTCCCGTCCAGACAATTGCGCCTAAGGTGGCGACAAACGCTCCCCAGAGAAACGCACCGAATAGCAGGCGGCGCGGCTCTTTTTCAAACCGGTCGAGCCAATAGGCGATGCTGGCGTAGATGAAGGCCGGCACGAAGCTTAGTACAGCCGCAGTGACGAACCCAATCATAGCACCTCCTCAAGGGCAGGGTATCCAGTTGCATGGGTTAAGTGGGGGCAGCGACTCTCACCCCCAACCCCGCGCTTGGGCAGGGGAGCGGGTAGTGGTTGGGGAATGAGCGCTCGTGGGGGGTTGCGCCCACTATCGATGAACGGAATCTTACAAGACCCCCTTCGTGCTCGGTACCGCGCCGCCGAGACGCGGATCGATGCGGGTGGCGGCATCAAGCGCGCGCCCGCAGGCTTTAAACAGCGCCTCGATCTTGTGGTGGTCGTTGCGCCCGTACAAGATCTGCGCGTGCAGGTTGAAACGGCCATGAAAGGCGATGCTCTCGAAGAGGTGCGCGATCAGGTCGGTGCCGAGCTGGCCCACGCGCGGCGTAACAAAATCGGCTTGCACCACGCAGTAGGGCCGCCCGCCCAGATCGATCGCTACCAACGCTAGCGCTTCATCCATCGGCACGAAGCTATGGGCGGTGCGGACAATGCCAGCGCGCGCGCCAAGGGCTTGATCGATGGCGCGACCCAAACAGATACACACATCTTCGGCGGTATGGTGCTCGTCAACATGCAGATCACCGTGGGCGCGGACGGTGAGGTCAAACAGACCGTGGCGTGCCCACAAGGTAAGCATATGGTCGAGGAACCCGATCCCGGTTTGCACATCAGCCTGCCCGCTGCCGTCGATCGTTAGGGTCAGCGAGATACTCGTCTCGCCGGTGATGCGATCGATGGTGGTGCGACGGATCTCACTCACTGCGCTGTTGGCTTCGCTCACTGCTGAATCCTTCCGGGTAGCGGCGGCGCAACTTCTCGATATTGGCCGCCATCACTGTGCCGAGCGATATGTCAAGGGTATCGCAGGCCAGCGCCACATACCACAACACATCGCCCAATTCTTTAGTCAGGGCGTCGCGGTCGAGCGGGTGGCCGTGGAAGAGGTATTTTTTCACCGTGTCGGCAAACTCGCCGGCTTCGCCATTGAGGCCAAGCGCAGCGTTCACCAGCCGCTCTTGGGGTGACAGGCCGGCGGCCAAGGTGCGCATGGCCAAGCGCTGATAGTCGTCGGCGTTCATACTACTCCTCACCAGTAATCAACGCTAAGAGTTCGGGCAAGACGTGGCGGTTGCTGCCAATGCCTTCGTGATGGTAGATCGTTGGCACGCCTTGCCAATCGGTATATGCACCGCCAGCCTCGGTCAGAATCGGCAAGAGCGCGGCGGCGTCCCACACATTCATTTGCGGATCGAGCGCGACTTCGGCGCGACCGGTGGCCACCAGCACATAGCCATAGCAATCGCCCCACGTGCGGAACAGACCGGCGCGGCGCACGATGCGCTGGAAGGCTTCGGCGCGGCCATACTGCTCGTAGCCGTGGGCAATTGTGCCGACGACCAGACTCTCGCGCAGCGACGAGACGTTGGAAACGCGGCATGGCCGGCCATTCCACGTACATCCCAAACCCTGCGCCGCCGTGACCATTTCGCCGAGGACGGGAATATGGATCACGCCGAGCACCGGCTCGCCATCGCGGAGCAGGCCGATCAGGACGCCGTACAACGGCACACCGCGGACAAAACTCTTGGTGCCGTCGATCGGGTCGAGCACCCAGCGAAAAGTGGCATGTTCGCTGCCGCTCAGACCATCTTCTTCGCCGAGCACCGCGTGATCGGGGTAGGCAGTGGTAATGGCTGCACGCAGGTAACGTTCGGCCTCGCGGTCGGCAATCGTCACCGGTGATTCGTCGGCTTTGCGTTCAATCGTGACACCCTGCTGGAAATAGCGCAGGGTAATCTGACCGGCTTCGTGGGCGATCTGACGGGCAAACACCAGCATAGATTCGAGCGATGCAGTCATTGCGACACCTCGGCGAGGGTAGCGAGCAGAGCATCAGTTTGGGCGGGGGTGCCAACGCTGATGCGGATATACCCATTGAGCAGCGGGGTGCGGTAATGGCGCACCAGCACGCCGCGCCGTTCGAGCGCGAGCTTGAGTTCGCGGGCATCGCGCCCCTCAACCCGGCAGAGGATAAAGTTGGCAGCGCTGGGAAAGGGGGTAAGGAAGGGGAAGGCTTGCAAACGGGTAGCGAGCCGTTCGCGTTCGGCGACGATGGCTTGCACGCGCTGGTGCAATTCGGCGACCGATTCGAGCGAAGCGATGGCAGCAGCTTGGGCAGCCACCGAGACGTTATACGGCTGCTTAATCTTCCAGAGCTGCTCGATCAGCCAGCGGGGGAAGAGGCCATAGCCAACGCGCAAACCGGCCAAGCCGGCCCACTTGCTGAAGGTGCGCAGAATTGCCAGATTCGGATAATGGTCGAGCAGATCACTCGCACCGATCGGTAGCCTGCCCGGTTCGGCAAACTCGACATACGCTTCATCAACCACCACTAGCAAGGGCAATTCGAGGATGCGCAACAAATCGACGCGCGGCAGCGGGTTGCCGGTAGGGTTGTTGGGAGCGGTGAGGAAAATCGCCTTAGCACCTTGGGCAGCCGCCCGCTCGATCGCCGGTAGATCGAGGCTAAAGTCAGGCTGGCGGGGGACGGTGATCACCCGCCCGCCGCAGATCCCGGCGTCAAAGCGGTACATACCGAAGGTGGGCGGGCAATCGATGATCGCGTCGCCGGGGCTGATAATCAAACGCAATACGAGATCGATTAACTCATCGGCGCCGGCCCCGCAGAGAATCTCTTCAGGAGGGCGGCCCGTGTAGCCGGCTAGCGCCGCGCGCAGCGCAGTGTGTTCAGGGTCGGGATAGATATGGTACGTTGCGGTATGTTGCAACGCTGCTAACGCCGCCGGCACAGGGCCATACGGATTCTCGTTCGCGTCAAGCTTAACAATCTGCTCAACCGGCAAGCTGAGGCGAGCAGCGAGCACTTCGAGCGGCACTATCGGCGTATACGCTTCGAGATCGGCAATTTCAGGACGAATAAGGCCGGGCAAAACGGGCGTCATAATGATTGCTTTTGGTGAATGTGCTGAACTCGTCTTCGGCGAGTATGATACCACAGGCGCGGCGGCTGCGTGGTATAATTCAGACCTTGAATAATTGCATTGAGGGAGGGACGCCATGACCCCGCGAGCACTGGATCGGCGCGCAGCGTTGCGGGCCGAGCTGCTCGGTCTCGTGCGCGAGCATGTGCCAGATGAAGCGATTGAAGCACAGATCGAGGCGCTGCTAGCCGAGGTGCTGGCCAACGAACCGGCGGTGGAACCGCAGACAGGAGCGAACGATCAGCAGCCGCCTGATCAACGGATTGTGGTGACCGGGATAGGGGTCGTCTCGCCGTTTGGGGTCGGCGTCGAGCCATTTTGGGCCGGATTAGCGGCTGGACGGAGCGCAATCGGGCGGATCACCTTTTTCGATCCGAGCGGGTATCCGTGCCAGCTCGCCGGGCAAGCCAACGACTTTCAGCCGCAGGCATTTATGGATGTGAAAGAGGCGCGGCGGATGTCGCGTGCCAGCCAGATGGCGGTGGCGGCGGCGCGCATGGCGGTGGAGCATGCTCGGTTGCCGCTAGAGCGGATGGCACGCGATGAGATCGGCGTCTTGATCGCGAGCGGTACAACATCAATGCCTGATGTCGAGCAAGCGGCAGCAACGCTCGTCCAGCGCGGGGGCATGAAGATCAGTCCGTTCTTTATTCCAGCAGCACTACCCAATATGCCGTCGAGCCAAGTTGCGATCCAGCTCGGGTTGCGCGGCTACACCACCTCGATTTGTACGGCTTGCGCAGCAGGGGCGCAAGCGATCGGCGAGGCGGCGGAAGTGATCCGGCGCGGCGATGCCGAGGTGATGCTGGCCGGTGGGGCTGAAGCGCCGATCACGGCGCTAAGTTTGGGGGCCTTCTGCGTGTTGCGGGCCTTGAGCACGCGCAGCAATGATATGCCGGAGCGGGCCTCGCGCCCGTTTGACGCGCTGCGCGATGGGTTTGTGCCGGGGGAAGGTGCGGCGGTGCTGGTGCTGGAACGGCTGAGCAGTGCGCAGCGGCGTGGCGCGCCGATCCTCGCCGAGCTGATCGGGTATGGCGTCTCGGCGGATGCTTATCATGTGACTGCCCCCGATCCCGATGGCGAAGGGGCTGCGTTGGCGATGCGACGGGCCTTGCGGCATGCCCGGCTAGCACCGCAGCAAGTTGACTACATCAATGCCCATGCCACGAGCACACCGACTGGCGACATCGCCGAGACGCGAGCGATTAAGCACGTGTTTGGCGAATATGCCTACAGTGTGCCGATCAGCTCGATCAAGTCGATGATCGGCCATCTGACCGGCGCGGCGGGTGCGGTCGAGGCGGCGGCAACGATCCTCGCTTTGCACCACGGCCTGATTCCACCGACAATTAACCTCGAACACCCCGACCCGGAATGCGATTTGGATTATGTACCGAACGTAGCCCGCCCGGCGGCATTGCAGGTGGCGATTTCCAATTCGTTTGGGTTTGGCGGGGTGAATGCCGTGTTGGCCTTCCGCAAGCTGCTGTGATCTAACATCGGTTGGATCACAGCAGCCAGAGATCCGGGCCGCCGTGGATAGAGAGCCGTACCACCGTGCGGCTCTAGCCAATCAAATGCCATGTGGGATATTTACGGTCACGAATGGGCTATTGAGCAGTTGCGCAGCAACATCCGGTCGAACCGGGTGGCGCATGCGTACTTGTTTGCTGGGCCGCCGGGAATCGGCAAATCGCTGTTGGCGTTGCGCATGGCGCAGGCGTTGAACTGCGAGCGGCAGATGGGCGATCCCTGTTTACAATGCCGGACGTGCCGGCGGATCGAGCGTGGCAGCCATCCTGATGTGCGAGTGGCTGGAATGGCGACGCAAGCGGCGGCGGCAAAGGCTGATGAGGCGGCGCGGCAGAAAGAGCTGAAGATTGCAACGATTCGGGAATGGCAGCGCGATATTGCCTTGCGGCCTTACGAAGCGGCGTGGCGGGTGTTGATCTTGCACGATGCCGAGCGGCTGAGCGAAGAGGCGGCTAACGCGATGCTGAAGACGCTGGAAGAGCCGCCCGATTACGCGACGTTGTTGTTAGTGGCCCACAGCAGCGAACTACTGCCGACAATCGTCTCGCGTTGCCGGGTGCTGCGGTTGCGTCCGCTGCCGCGCGAGCAAGTAGCAGCGGCGCTGCAAGCGCGTGGCGCGGCGCCGGAGTTGGCCATAGAGCTCGCGGCATGGAGCGGGGGCCGGGTCGGGTGGGCGATCAGTGTATTGGCCGATCCGGCAGCGCAGGCAGCGCGGCGCGAGCAGTTGGCGGAATTGATCGGGTTGGCTGAGCAAGATCTGAGCGCGGGTTTGCGCTGGGCCGAGCAGCGGGCGAAAGAGTACCGCGCCGGCGAGCAAGAGACGGCGCTGGCATGGCTGGAATTGTGGCAGAGCTGGTGGCGCGATGTGGTATACGTCGCCGCTGGGTGTGACGAAGCGGTGACGAACGTTGATCGGCGGGCCGAACTAGCGGCAGCGGCCCGGCGGGTCACGCCAGCGACGGCGCTGGCCTTCTTGCAGCAGATCATTGCTGCTGCCCAACAACTGCGCGAGAACGTCAACCCGCAATTGGCGCTTGAGCATCTTGTCTTGCATCTTCCGCGGGCGAAATGAAGGTTGCGGTTGGGCGCTTATAAGTGATACCGCAACCGTTGCGACGCACCTTCTTCGAGTGAGATCAGGCGATTGGTGAACAGCATCGTCGTGAGCGCCTCGGTTTCGGCGGCGGTGAGTTGTTGTTTAGTCAACGAGGGCAGATGGTTGCGCAGCTTATCGAGCGTGCTGGGGCGTGAGGGCGTATGGTGTTTTAATCGTTCAATCACCACCTCGTACAGCTCGTTTAATGATGGTTTTGCGCCGTTGGCAGCGAGCAGCGATGATGATTCAGGTGCGGCAGGCATTGCCGGAATTAATTGCTGGTCATTGGCTGCGGTGTTCTTGCGCAAGAAGGGGAGATCATCAATGCTGGCCGAGCGATATACCTTTAGGCGCTTTTCGCGCAGATGCTGGATGAGCGGGTCGAAGCCGGTATCGTTTGAGACGATGTGAAAATAGGCGTTTGCGCCGCGTTTCACCAGTATGCCGAGATAAAACGCGATATGAAAATCCAGTGCATTTGCGCCGCTCGCGCCGATCTTTACGTACATCGCGCGATTACCCAGTCGCTGCATCGCATCGGCAAACTCGAACGGGATATGTTTCTGGTTTGCGCCAACAAAGGTGATGATGGGCACAAAGGAAAGGTTTGTGAGGGCGGCGAGATTGGGTTGGACATTCTCGTAGTCGATAAGAATGTAGTTTACCGGTTGCATGAGAACGTTTCCTTACTGGTGTGAATGCTATACTTAGATTATAAGGATCACAATTGCCAGACTATTACACGAGTGAAAACTACAGCCACATCTATGCGACCCTTGCTCAGCGTGCGCGATCTCCATATCGTCTTTGCCGCTAAGCCGATCCTCAGCGGGATCAATGTTGAGCTGCACCCCGGCGACATCTTGGGGGTGGTAGGTCTGCGCAGCGCCGGCAAGTCGGTGCTCTTGCAGGCGCTGGCCGGGATCTATCCGCCTACAGCGGGTGAGATACAGGTTGATGGCATCCCTTTGACGTGGGCAGCACAAACGGCGCAGCGACGCGGGATCGAGTTTGTGCCGCAAGCGCCGCTGCTGGTCGAAGTGATGCCGGTGCTAGATAATATCTTTTTAGGGCGTGAACTGGGCAAATGGCGGCTCGATCCGGTGGCAATGGTGACTACGGCGTACCAGTGGCTTGAGCGGTTTGGTTTGCCGCCCAGCCTTGCCCACCAGCGCGCCAGCGATCTGACTGAAGAGGAGCGGCAGTTGGTGGCGTTGATCCGGGCCTTTGTGCGGCCAGCGCGGCTGCTGATCCTCGATGAGGCACTCTCGGCGTTGAGTTTTGCCTGCCAGCAGGCCGTCTTGCAGCACTTGCGCGAGCTGGCAGCGGCGCAGGCCGGCATGATCCTCAGTAGCGACGACCTCAATCTCATCTTTGCCATCACCAACCGAGTGCTGGTGCTGTACCAAGGCCGGCAAGCGGCGTTGCGCGCCACTGCCAGCACGACACCGCGCGAGATCGTCGAGCTGATGGTGGGGTCGGTGCGGCAAGAGCGGGTCACGCCGTTGATTTGGGCCTTTGAGAACTACTATCAGGCGCAGCAACAAGCAGAACAGTTACGGCAACAGCAACTGCAACTGCAAAACAACCTCGCCGCGCAAGACTCGCTCAACCGTGAGCTAGTGCAACGGCTGCACGAGCAAATGGTGGCGCTCGATCAACTCAATCAGGCGTTGCAAGAGGCCCATCACCGTTTGATGCTCGAACGCGAAGCCGAGCGCAAGGTGTTGGCGCGTGAATTGCACGATCAAGTGATTCAAGACCTGCTCAGTTTCAACTACCAGCTCGAACACGTCGAAGAGGAGATCGAGCAGGATGCAGCCTTGAGCGAACTGCAGAACATCCGGCGCGGGATTCGCGAGGTGGTGGCAGTGTTGCGCCAGATGTGCAGCGATCTGCGCCCGCCCACGCTCGATAGCCATGGCTTGGCGGCGGCATTGCGTTCGTTGGCAAGCCAGTGGAGCGATCAGACCGGGATTCAGGTCGAGTTGCTACTGGCCGAGCCGCTGGAACGTTGGCCGGAGACGATTGAATTGGCGGTGTTTCGGATTGTGCAAGAGGGCTTCAACAACGTGCGCAAGCATGCCGGCGCTACGCGCGTATTGCTTGAGGTGCGGCGCACCTCGGCAGCGGGGGTGATGGTGCGGTTGGCCGATAATGGGAGGGGAATGGTGACGCCGCCCGATTTGCAACGCCTCGCGGAACGGAAGCATTTTGGCTTGATCGGGATCAGCGAGCGGGTGTCGCTCTTGCGCGGTACCTTGCAGATTGGGCCATCAGTGTGGGGCGGGTTAGAATTGCAGATCGAGATACCCAATCCGGCACCGTTTCCGGCGGAAGGTATTGGCGTGAAGTAACGCGAAGGCGCGAAGGGTAAAACGTAAAGGCGCGAAGAACGCCGAGGACGCAAAAGTTATGATGCGGGGTATCAGGGGGTCTTAAGCCAAGCAGATGATATTCTTTGCGTCTTTGCGTTTTTGTATCTTTGCGTCCTTGCGGTATGGTGGTATCACGACCGCTTGCGTCGCAACGCATCCTCTACCACCTGCCGCACGGTGGCCGCATCGAGGTCTTTTTTGTCGAGAAAAGCCAGCGCGCCGGCTTCCAACCCCAACCGGCGAAACTCGCGGTCAGGGTAGGCGCTGATCAAGATTGCCCGGATGTTGGGGGCAATATTTTTCACCCGGCGTAGGCATTGAATCCCATCGCCATCGTTCAAGATCACATCAATGAAAGCTAGATCGGGCGTGATCTGGCGGAGCAAGTGAGTCGCTGCATGGCAATCCTCGGCCTCGTAAAGCTGCGCTTCGGCGCAGGCCTTGCCGACCATGCGCTTGAGTTGGGCACGGTAGCGTTCGTTATCGTCGATAATCAGCACGGTCAGCGGGCTAGGGCCGGCTGGCAGTTCGCGGTTTTGGGCTGCTTCGTGGCCCGATTCGGCTAGCAATTCGGGATGGCGCAATGCAAACTGGTAGGCTTCGAGCCGGCTGCTCACGCGGATGGTACGGTAGAGTGCGGTGAGGTGATTTTCAATTGTCTTGACGCTTAGATCCATCTCTTGGGCCATGCGGCGGTTGTCGTAACCTTGGGCGATAAGGCGGAGGAGATCGCGTTGGCGTTTGGTGAGGCTGATCGGCGAAGGGTGTGCCAACTGCGGCGCTGCTTGGATGAGACGGCTGAGGAGCGGGCTAGAGATCCAGTTGCCGCCGGCCATAATCCGTTGCACGGCTAGTTGTAGATCGCTGAGGGGTTGGTCTTTGAGGTGGTAACCGTTGACGCCGGCGGCGAGCAGGCCAACGACGTAAGATTGATCATCGTAGGCGCTGACGACTAAAATCTTCATCGCCGGATAATCGGCATGAATCTGGCGGATGGCGTTAATCGGATCAAATTCCGGCATGGCCACATCTACCACCAGCAGATCGGGGTGATGCTGGGCTAGCGCAGCGAGTAGTTGTGGGCCGGTGGCCGCCTCACCGACCACCTCAAAGTCAGGCAAGCCGGCAAGTGCAGTGCGCAAACCAGCTCGTACAACGGCATGATCATCGGCCAATACGACGCGGGTTGTTCCCATCGCCCATTCCCCACCATGGTTGACGTACCGGCGTGATGACGCCAAGGGATACAAATTATTATCGCCGAAGAAACGGCTGGGGGCAAATGGGCGGATGCGGGAGGGGGCGGAGCGGCGCGGGGGGCGGGCTATCGTAGAGCCGCGCAGCCGTGCGGCTCTACGATGGCATGTTTACCGCAGTCTATTATCCCGCACGACCACGGCGGCGGGTGGTCACGTCGAACACCACGGCGGCGACCAATACCAAACCGCGCACGATGTACTGGTAGGCAATATCAATGCCCATCAGGTTCATACCGCTGGTCAGCGACACATACACCAGCGCGCCGATGATCGATCCGATCACATTGCCGACGCCGCCAGCGGCGGACACACCGCCAATGTACGCCGCAGCAATCGCGTCAAGCTCAAACAGGGTGCCGGCGGTGGTGGTGGCCGAGCGTAACCGCGAAGCGAACAAGATGCCCGACAAGGCCGAAAGTACTCCCATCGACGCGAAAACGATATAGGTCATGCGCTTGACGCTGATACCGCTCAGCTCAGCCGCTTCGGGGTTGCCGCCGACTGCATAAATATGCCGGCCCAGCACAGTTTGGGTGGTAATGAAGTGGTAAATCGCCACCACTACCAACACGATCACCATCGTCCACGAGAGGCCGTTATAGCCGGCCATAATCCACGCCAGCAAGCCGATCAAGGCCGAGATAAAGACCAGCTTGAGCACAAACATATCGGTGGGCAAGACCTCGAAATTGTAGGCCAGCTTCTTGTTGCGGCTGCGGATTTCGCTGATGACAAAGGCAACGATGGCGAGCACGCCGAGGAAGAGGGTGAGGGTATGGTAGCCGGGCACAATGCTCAACGGCACATCAGGAATAAAGCCATTGCCAATCGCGTTGAAGGTCTCATCTTCGATAATAATCGTACCGGTGCCGGCGGTGACCAGTTGCAATGCGCCGCGATAGATGAGCCAGCCGGCCAGTGAAGCGACAAACGAGGGAATCTTCAACTCGGCGACCGGAAACGCCGTCAATAGACCGGCCAACCCGCCGAGAACCAGCACCATTGGCACCACCACAATCGTTGGCAGATCCCAGAAGCGGAGGGCGATCGCGGCGACTGCGCCAAGGAAACCGGCTAAAAAACCGACCGAGAGATCAATATGGCGAATGACAATGACCAATGTCATCCCAACCGCCAGCACCGCAATGTAGCCAGTCTGGTTGATCAGATTGCTGAGGTTCCGCGACGAGATAAAAATGCCGTTGGTTGTGATCGAAAAGATGATCATAATGACAAAAAGGGCGATGAACATGCCGTATTGGCGGATATTCTGCCCCAACGCCCGTTGCAAGTTCGCGACAAATGCTGCTCGAGTCGTCATTGTCTCCTCCGCCGCGTTGTACTCTAATAGTCAACCGCCAGCTCCATAATCTTTTCTTGGGTGGCTGCCGCAACCGGCAGTTCACCTTTCATTCTCCCGCCAGAGACGACGTAGATTCGGTCACTCATACCCAACACTTCGGGTAGTTCCGACGAAATCATAATGATGCTCATCCCCTCTTCGACCAGCCGGTTCATCAACTGATAGATCTCGTATTTTGCGCCAACATCGATCCCGCGGGTCGGCTCATCAAGGATAAGTACATCGGGCCGCACAAACAGCCATTTGCCGAGGCACACCTTCTGCTGGTTGCCGCCGCTGAGATTGACGACCTGTTGTTCGATGGTGGGTGTTTTGATATTGAGCGATTTGCGATAGCCTTCGGCGACCTGAATCTCGGCATTGCGATCGATGACGCCATTTTTCGCTAACGCTTGCAGGTTGGCAAGAGTAATATTTTGGCGCACATCTTGGATCAAGACCAGCCCTTTGGCTTTGCGATCTTCGGAAACGTAGGCCAAACCGGCGGCGATCGCTTCGCGAGGATGGCGGAACACGCGCTTGCGGCCCTTCAGCCACAACTCACCGCTAAGCCGATAGCCGGGTGCATTACCAAACAGACTAAGCGCCAGCTCGGTGCGACCGGCACCCATCAGGCCGGCCAATCCGACAATTTCACCCTTACGCACTTGGAGATTGACATCGCGTAGCAAGTAGCGGCCCAACTCAGGCGCATAGACCGTCCAGTTCCGCAATTCCAGCATCACCTCATCACTGATCTGATGGTTGCGGGGGGGATAGATATTGGTAATCTCGCGCCCGACCATATTGCGGATGAGCGCTTGCTCGCTCACCTCGCCGCTGTGCCCATCGAGGGTGCAAACTGTCTTGCCGTCGCGAAGGACGGTCACGGTATCAGCGACCGCCAACACCTCTTTCAGCTTGTGTGAAATCAGAATGCAGGTTACGCCATGATCGCGCAATTCACGTAACAGATTCAGTAAATTCTCGCTGTCGTTCTCGTTGAGGGCGGCGGTCGGTTCGTCGAGAATCAGAAGCTTGACTTCACGGCTAAGCGCCTTAGCAATTTCGACCAGTTGCTGCTTGCCGACGCCGAGATCGCGGATTTTAGCGGCGGGATTGACATCTAAGCGCACTTTGCGCAACATCTCATTGGCGCGGCGGATGGTCTCGTTCCAATCGATCACACCGTTGCGACTAATTTCGTGACCAAGAAAGATATTTTCGTAGACGGTCAATTCGGGCACAAGGGCCAATTCTTGATAGATAATGCCGATGCCGACTCGTTCGCTATCGGCGATGCCAAAAAAGCGTTGGGGCTGGCCATCGATCAAGATTTCGCCGCTGTAGGAGCCATACGGATACACACCGCTCAGCACCTTCATCAAGGTTGATTTACCAGCGCCATTTTCACCGACCAGACAGTGGATTTCGCCGCGCTTGACGCTAAAGGTGACGTTATCGAGCGCGCGCACACCGGGGAATTCCTTGGTGATCTGGCGCATTTCGAGGATAGGGGGTTCCATACACGCACCGCCTCATCATATGGATATGCCGTGAGGTGAGGAGAGGGGTTATCCTCTTGCGAATAGGCGTCATCGTTGGCTCAGATCGGGATGCGGCCATCCCGATCTGAGCGGAACAATTGCGGTTTACGGCAGATTGGTGAAGTCGCTGGCGCTATAGTAGCCGGAGTCGATCAGAGCAGCGCGCACGTTGTCGCGGGTGACGGTCACGACCGGCGACTGGATGGCAGGCACGTCGATCTTACCGTTATTGTAGGAACCGCGTGACGTAGGTTGCTTGTTCTCAAGCAGAGCGACCGCGGCGCTAATCGCATCCTTCACCAGCGTGCGCACATCTTTGAAGACGGTCATCGACTGGCGGCCATCGATGATGTACTGCACCGACGCCTTTTCGGCATCTTGGCCGGTCACGAAGTACTGGGTCACATCCTTATCGGCGGCGAAGGCATCGGCGATCGCGCGGGCGGTGCCATCGTTGGGGGCGAGAATGTAGACCTTGCCCTTATCGGCGGCGCTAGCGGCGGTCAGGTTCGCCTCGGCAAGATTCTTGGCGGTGTTGAAATCCCAGTTGGTGGTGATCTGACCGAGGATCTTGGCCATCTCGTCGCGGGTAAGGTCAAGCTTGTTCTGCAACGCGACGGCCTCGCTCGAATTCTTAATCACGAAGGTGCCAGCGGCGATCTTGGGTTGGAGCACCTTCCACGCGCCTTCAAAGAAGAGGAAAGCGTTGTTGTCCGAGGCAGCGCCAGCATAGAGGTAGAGTGGATTGCCGCTGCCGCTGGCATTATCAACCAGATATTGGGCCTGCTGCGCACCCACGGCGATACTGTCGAAAGTGACATAATAGTCAACGGCGTCGGTCTCGCGGATGAGGCGGTCGTAGGAGATGACCTTGACGCCGGCGGCGCGGGCAGCGGCGGCAGCCGCAGCGGCGGCGGTGCCATCGTGGGGGCAGATGATCAGCACTTTAATGCCCTTGGCGAGCAGCGCCTCGACATTCTCTTTTTCTTTGGCCGACGAACCTTGGCTGAAGAGGATTTCAACCTGATAGCCGGCCTGCTGCAACGCCTCGCGGAAGCGGGTCTCATCTTGGATCCAGCGGGGTTCATCTTTAGTGGGAAGGACGATTCCGACCGCGAGTTGCTGGCTGCTGCCGGTGCTGCCACCGGTGCTGCCACCGGTGCTGCCGCCAGTGTTGCCACAGGCGCTCAACAGGAAGGTAAACGCCGTCAACAACGACAATACGAACCACAAGGTCTTCTTCGACATCACAGTCCTCCTTGAACACGGCAAAGCTACACCATTGCGAACCAAGTCATTGCAGGGAACTTTCGCTGCCGGGTACACCTCCTTGTGTGCATGGCAACAACAATACTGATGGCGCTATTGAACCATGCCGGTGCGAGCTTGCCCATCCCCGCAACCCTGAAAGCGACTAGGGAGTTACTCCTACTCGAGAATTAGGGGATTTCCCCTACCACACCCCGTACTGCAATCGCCTGTGGTAGACTACATCACACAGCGACCAAGCAACCAACCATATCACCACTCGGAGATCGCGCATGATGCCACTGATGCGCACCAAATTACAGCCGCCTGAAGTGCGACCGTCGCTCCTTGCCCGGCCACGGGTCTATGAACAGCTCCGCCATGCCTTACACAGCCGACTGGTCTTGATCAATGCGCCTGCCGGGTATGGCAAAACGTCACTTTTAGTTGAATGGATCGAAGAAGGGCGCAAGGAGTGGTCGCACATTGGCTGGTTAAGCCTCGATGCGACCGACAATGACATCCGGCGATTGTTTGCCTATCTTCTCGAGGCATTAACGAACATTCCGTTTGAACGTCGCGAGCGGTTGCGGGCCGTGATCAGCGCAGAAGTTGATCTTGACGCCGAACAATGGTTTGCCGAATTATTGAACGATCTGGCGGAAGTAGCCGGCCCAACAGTCATCATTTTTGATGATTATCATCTGATCAATGATGGGCAGATTCATCAAGCAATAACCTTCTTGGTCGATCATCTACCACCTCGGTGCCGGTTGATTATCGCCACCCGCAGCGATCCGCCGTTGCCGCTTGCGCGGTGGCGAGCGCGTGGGCATTTAGCCGAGTTGCGCAGTTTTGATCTGGCCTTTAATCCAGAAGAGGCGGCCACCTTTTTGTTAGAAGTAATGGAATTGCCATTGAGCCGTGATCAGATCGTGACTTTGCTCGAGAGCACGGAAGGATGGCCGGCTGGTTTGCATCTCGCCGCGCTAGCATTACGGAGTCGACCGAATCAGAGCGAGGTGGTTGATGAATTGATTGCCAGCAACCGGTATGTAGCCGACTATTTGATCGAGGATGTGTTTAACCAATTGCCGGCGCACCTACAACAATTTCTCTTGCAGACCTCGATCCTTGACCGGTTGTGCGGGCCGCTCTGCGATGCCGTGATTGGCGTTCACGAACAGAGTGCGCCAAGCCAAAACAACCAGTCGTACAGCCAGTTGGTGTTGGCCGAAATCGAGCGCAACAACCTGTTTCTCTTCCCGCTGGATGCCGAGCGGGTGTGGTACCGGTACCATCACCTGTTTGCAGATGTCTTGCGGGATCGGCTCGAGGCGGGCAGCAGCGCCGAGCACATCGCCATACTCCACCGGCGGGCAGGGGCATGGTACGCGGCCCATGGCATGCTGACGCAAGCTGTCAATCACGCTTTGCGCGCGCAGGCGATCGATGATGTGGTGGCGATGCTGGAGCCGATTGGGTTGGCGTTTATTTCGCAAGTAGGGGAAGCGACCCTCCGGCGTTGGCTGCCGGAAATCCCGGAAGCAGCGTTTGAGAGCCATCCACGTTTAGCGTTATTGCGCGCTTGGCTGGCGGCGGCTGATTATCAAGTTGAAGACGCGGCCCACTGGATTGCGGTCGCTGAGCGAGCGTTGGCGGGGGTAGCGAGCGGTGCGACGACGCCGATTGGGTTGATTGCCAATCTGCGCGGCGAATTGAGCGCGGTGCGGGTGCGGTTGGCATTGTTGCAAGGGAATACCGAGCAGGTCATCCACGAAGGAAAGCAGGCCTTAGCATGGTTGCAGGCTGACAATCAGGCATTGCGCATGCGGGTGGCGAAAGATTTGGGCTATGCCTACCTTGCCCAACGTGATCTAGTGCGAGCCGAGCAAGCCTTCAGCGAGGCGAGCATCAACGGGTTTAACGCCGGTTTGCCTTACATTTCAGCGATGGCGACGGTTGATTACGCCTATACACTGGCATTACGCGGTTCGATTGGGGCAGCGATTAGCATCTGCCGCGATACGATCAACCAGATGTTACGGCGCAATCGCAGTCGCACACAACCCGGCATCGGCTTGCCGTTTTTGGCGTTGGCCGATCTGCATGGGTTACGGTACGAATTTGCCGGCGCGTTACCGGCCTTGGCTGAAGCCGAGAGCGCGATTAAATCGGGCCAAACCACGAGTTATTTCAACCTCTTGATAATGATGGCACGCATTATGCGTGCGCGCGGCGATGCCGACGGCGCGCTGCGGGTGATCCGGCAGGCACGCTTTTTAGCTCGCCAGCGCAACGTTGATTGGGTGCTAGCAGTGCTTAATGGGCTGGAAGCGCAGATTCTGACGGCGCAAGGTGAATTCGACGCTGCCGAGCAACTGCTCGACGATCGTTTACGCAAGCCGGTGGAGTTTCGCTATATGCCGGTGGCGGCATTCTATGCCCGCGAGCATATCACCCGGGCAGGCTATGAATGGCGGCTGACCAGTGCGCGCGCAATCGGGAATGGGGAAGCTTTGCGGGCATTGGCGGCTGAGTTGGCCCAGCCGCACAGCGGCGAGATCTGGCAGGCGTTGGCGCCGCTTGATGCAGCTTTGTTGCGTGGAATGGCATTGGCGGCTGTCGGTGATGACGGCAGCGAGGCGCTGTTGACCGCACTTGATCTTGCGACGAGCGAGCGGATCGTAGCGCCGTTTCTTCAAGCCGGTGCGCCGTTACGACTCATGCTGTCGCAATTGGCGGCGCGCCAACAGCTATCGCCCTATGGCGAATATCTGCTCTCGTTGTTTGATGACGATGAGGTAGCGCCGGCAATACCGGCAAGTGCGCTGGCGTCTTCTGCAGCGTTGCCTGACCCCCTCAGCCAGCGTGAGATAGAGGTGTTACGTTTAATGGCGGAAGGGCGGAGTAACCACGAGATCGCTGCGACTTTGGTGATCGCGGTGAGTACGGTCAAATCGCACATTAACAGTATTTTCAGCAAGTTGGGCGTCGCCTCACGCACGCAAGCAGTGGCGCGCGCGAGGCGACTAAGGTTGATCCCGTGAGAGCGCATCTAAAGCACACGCTCAACGGCGGTGAAACATCCTGCTGGCTAAAGAAGAAAAAAACCGTTCGAACCGTAAGCATCCGTGGCGAGCTGGGTCCTTTGGCTTTTAGCGGCGTACAATCTCGATCAGATCGCGCAGCATGGCTTGGCACGTCCCTAAGGGGCCATCTTCGAGGCTGCTGATCGTCGAGCGCCCGGCGCTATCGCTAGAGATCACGAAACCCATTTCGCCGTGGGCTAGCCGGGCCAGCGGGTGTTCGGGGCCAAGGACAGCGGGAGCTACCGATAAATCGTAACGTCCATCAGGCTGGCGCTCGGCGCGGGCAACCAGCGAGATACGACCGCCAGCCTGCCATGCTGCGGCTAATTCGGCAGCCGTAACGTCACGAATCCCGCGTACCGTCACATCGGCCAGCGTCGTGGGCTGGCCGAGCACTGCGTTGGCGAAGATCACCAGCTTGTTGGCGGCGTCCCAGCCATCGACATCGAGCGAAGGATCAGGCTCAACGATCCCCTGTCGTTGCGCTTCGGCCAGCGCAGTGGCGAAATCGGCGCCGGCGGCCATCTGTTCGAGAATGACCTGCGTGGTGCCGTTAACGACGAGCTCAGCGCGTTCGATCTGGGCACCGGCCAAATCGCGCCGGCCAAAGTTGATAGTCGGCAAAGCGCCTCCTACCGCGCCAGAGAAACGCAAGGCTGGGCGGGGGCTGCGGGGCGAGAGATCGTCGGCCCAATCGCTTAGCGCAGCTAACTCGGCAAACGCCAGCACCAACGGCCCTTTGCTAGCCAACACGGCTGACTTGCCGCGGCGCAAAGCCGCTCGCACAATATCGAGGCCGGGCTGGCCATCGCGGAGGTTGGTCGGGGTAGCTTCCAGCAACAGATCATACGCAGCGGTTTCGGCCAGCGTGATCACATCGAGATCAGGGCGAAACGACGGCAAGGCCGCCACACCCAACTTGCGCCGTTTGACATCAATAATCGCCGGGAGATCGAGACCGCCGGGATCAAGCGCCACGCCGCTCGAGTCGGCGACGCCAACAATGCGGAGATGAAAGCCATACCGGCGCGGCAGCCGGTCAGGATCGGCAACCAACATTTCGAGGAATGTGCGACCAATATTCCCGATACCGGTGAGAATAGCGTCAACCATATCCATAATCACTCCTATGCAACAGTGATACGAGCAGGTATAATGATAAAACTATCTTCGAGAAATTCGTGTCGCGTGCGTTTATTGCTATGAGGACTGGGTTGCGGTGGACGAGTGCAAAGGATCGTCATCGCGCGGGGGAATTCTTTCGGGGTCTAAAACAATGAAGACGTGTCCGATTCCGTGCGCTTTTGTAGCGTTGCACAGCAACGATATGGCGAGCATTCGTAAGCATTTGCTTGAGGGGAATCAATGCCGCGACGCTTGGGTTGCACTAAGCAAATTAGTGCAGGATGCTCGTCAACGAAAGGATTGCCTTGAGCGGGCAGCCATATTGGCGCCTGATGACGAAGAGTTGCAGATTGCGTATCTCGAAGCACGATTAGCAGTTCAGCCGGATGATGTTTTTGCTCAGCAGCGGTTGAATGAAATTCGCACAATGCGCTTGTTGTCTGACGTCAAGACGCCTTATTTTCATGAACAACCTAAACCGCGCTTATTAGGCGATATCTTGGTCTCGATTGGCGCAATTACAGAAGCTGAACTTCAAGCGATGCTCGCTGAACAGCGGCGGGAGAGTCTGCTGAAATCGGATCGGCGGCTAGGCCAGTTGCTGCTCAAGCGAGGCCTGATTACGCCGGCGAAGTTAGCCAAGGCATTGATCATTCAGCAGCAAGAGCGAAGCCGGGCGCGCTCGGCGCCGCAGGTGTTGGGCGAGTATCTGGTGGAGCGGGGCTATATTACCGCTACTCAATTAGAAGATGTGCTAGCCGAGCAGATTCGGCTCGATCAGCAAGGCAAACGGCTCAGCATTGGCGATTTGTTGGTGCGAATGCGTTTGATGTCGAAGGAAAAGGTCGATCAGGCGGCGCGAGAGTACGAAAACATTTTCTGGTCGAAGTTTAACTCGTAAGGGATGGTGTTGGGCCTGTGGCAGCAATGCTGCCGCAGGCTTTTTTTTGTTAAGCCGGTCGCTCGGCAGTTGTCCAACAAGCGATTGAGTAGGCGTCTCTAGCCTAATATTGCCGCCGCAAAGCGAAACATCTGCCGCCCAGATTGCAGTGGAGGTAGGAATCGTTTTGCCTTTCCCTTTCGTTCTTGTCATAGGGAAAGGCTGCGCGCAAGACGGCAGCACGGTTGCTAGCGGCGACAAACGTGCTACAATAAACCGGCCTATGCGCCATTAAACGCGACATGAAACAGATTGAGACGATAATGGTTGCAGATCAGCGCGCGCTTCCCCGTTCAGTAATCTGGTTAGCTGTGATCTGGCTGGCGGCGATCATCAGCATGGCTGTGCCGGGATTGCTCTGGTGGGCGCCGTGGTCGTTGCTAACCTCGCTGCTGGCGGTGCTCAGCGGTGCGCTCCTCTTTACTCTTCCCGGTCTCGCTGTCTTGCGTTGGTTGCATCCCGGCCCGTTGCTCTGGTTTGAGCGGTTAGCGTATGCGGCTAGCCTGAGTGGTGCTATCATTCCATTCCTGTTATTGGTGAGCGAGCCGATTGGCTGGCGCTGGAACAGCCTTGCAGCGTGGTTGGTGATGATTGTCTTCGTGGCGCTAGCCCTCTGGCCAGTACCACGGATACATCGGCCAGATCGCGGCCAACGTTGCCTTATTGGATGGATGGTAGCTTGGCTAAGCGTGGCCGCATTAGCGGTACGCCTCTTCGCTGTGCGGGATGTGCCGGTAGGGTTGTTTGGCGATTCTTACCATCATACCATCATTACCCAATTGTTGATCGATCATGGCGGCCTGTTTCAATCGTGGCAGCCATACGCACCGGCAGTGACATTTACCTACCACTACGGATTTCATGCAATAGCGGCATGGTGGCACTGGCTGGCCGGCATTCCTCCGACGCAGGCAGTGGTATTGGTTGGGCAAGTGATGAGCGGCTTAGCAGCGCCGCTGCTTTATTTATTGACGGCACGATTGACCAACTCTCGCTTGACCGGCTTGTGGGCGGCGGTCGTTGTTGGGTTTCTCAGTCTCTATCCGGCCTACTACGTGAATTGGGGCCGATATACCCAACTGGCTGGGCAGACCGTCTTGCCGGCGGTAGCCGTAGCGTGGATGGAATTGATCGATGGCGCATTGTCGCCGCAGCGTTCGTGGCGATCTTTGGCGGCGCCGTTGGCATTGGCCAGCATTGCAAGCGCCGGATTAGCGTTTAGCCACTATCGGGTGGCGATCTTAGCAATCTGTTTTGTGGTGACGTATACGCTCGTGGCGCTGGGCCGATCAGGGCTAGTGGGCTGGCGGACGTTAAGGCGGTTAGGCGGCGCTGGCATATTGGGTGCATTAGGGGCGGCGTTACTGGCATGGCCGTGGTTGTGGCGGGTGCAACAGGGCCAGATCACGCGCATGGCGGCACAGATTGTCACTACTGATGTTGAGACGCGCAATCCTATTGCTTTAGAAATTATCGGTGCGGCGTTCCAATATGGCCTCTTCCCGCTGGCAGCAATTGGTCTCATCAGCCTGCTGTGGCGGCGACAGAGCGGGGGGCTGGTACTGGCATTATGGGCCGGGCTGGTGTGGTTAGCAGCGAATCCGCAATTGCTCGGCTTAACCGGGCAAGGCTTGATTACTACCTTTGCCGTCTTGATCGGCGCCTATCTGGTCGTTGCGCCGGCAGCCGGTGCCGGGCTGCTGGCATTGATCCGGTTGGGGGTAATGATAACCAAACAGGCGCAACGGCGGCTGAGCGCGACGATGATCACCATTCAGATCGTAGCCGGCTTGGTGTTGGTTGGCTGGGGTGCGCCGATGCAAGCGGCAATGGTTGACTACGATTATCAACTGGCCACACCAGCCGATCTCAAGGCAGCCGCATGGATTCGCGAGCACCTCCCGCCAGATGCGGCAATTTTCGTGAACGGATTTCCCGCCTACGGCGGGTATGTGTATGCCGGCAGCGATGGCGGCTGGTGGCTCACATTTCTGACCGGACGTCGTACCAACCTCTTGCCGATGGCAGTGGGCTTTGAAGCGACTGATCCGCCAAATACGCTGCGCCTGATCGCCGAACAACATCAGGCAGTCCAGCGCTACCCTATCGGCAGCGCCCAAGCTGTGGCTGCGTTGCGCGCGTTAGGCTTTCACTATCTCTACAATGGCCCGGCGGCCAATCCATCTGGTGAATATCTCGACCCGGTACAGATCGATGCAGCGCCGTTTTACGAGTTAATCTACCGGCAAGACGGTGTGAGTATTTGGAGAATCCGCTAGTGCGTCTGGCAGTTGTTGGCCCAACCTATCCGTTTCGCGGCGGAATCGCGCATTATACGACACTGCTGGTGCGTTATTTGCGCGCCGCTGGCCATACCACGTTTTTCTATTCCTTCACCCGCCAGTACCCGGCTTTGCTCTTTCCCGGTCGTAGCGATCGTGATCCGAGCCGTGCGCCGTTGCGGGTGGATTGCGAATACCTGCTCGATCCGATAAATCCACTAACATGGTGGCGTTTGGTGCGACGGGTGCGGGCCGATCGGCCTGATCTGCTGCTCTTACAATGGTGGGTGCCGTATTGGACGCCGAGCCTGACGGTGATTTCGAGCTTGCTCAAGCGCCCGCCGGCGACCAAGATCGCGATGATTTGCCATAACGTGTTGCCACACGACGGCGGCGGCGTGATCGACCGGCGATTGGCGTGGGCAGTGTTGCGGCGCGCCGATGCCTTAATTGTGCATAGCGAACTTGATCGGTATCGTGCGCGGGCATTGATGCCATACGCAAAGATTGTCAAAGCGTTTTTGCCGACGTATGAACCGATCTTGCATGAAGCCGCCGCAGCGGCAAGGGCGTTACGTACAGAATGGCAAGTGCCTGAGCATCGCCGGCTGTTGCTCTTTTTTGGCTTTGTGCGGCCATACAAGGGTCTAGAGTATCTGATACAGGCGATGGCGCATGTGCGAGCGCAGATCGATGCGCATCTGTTGGTGGTGGGGGAAATTTGGGGGTCGTTAGCCTATTATCAACGGTATGCGGCTGAATTTGGGGTGGCTGATGCGATCACGTTTGTGAATCGTTATGTGCCGAACGAAGAACTGTTGCCCATCTTTACGGCAGCCGATGTGGTTGTGCTCCCTTACATTTCGGCTACGCAGAGCGCAGTAGTGCAATTGGCTTTTGGGTTTGGCAAGCCGGTGATTACGACGAATGTTGGTGGATTGCCCGAAGTGGTGCATGATGGGGTCAACGGCCTGATTGTGCCGCCGCAAGACGCCACCTCGTTAGCGCGCGCCATTGTGCGCTACTTCCAAGAGGATCTCGCTCCAATCCTGACCGCGAATGTGCAAGCTGCCACCGTCGAGCGGGCCGAATCGTGGCCGCAGTTGGTAGCGATTATTACCGAACTAGCGCGCGAATTGCAAGGAGTGACCAAGTAGTGCGGGTTGTCTTTCTCTTGCCGATGGGGATTGACCGGCCATCGGGCCGGCGCTATCTGAACATCGCCCGTGGTCTTGTCAGGCGTGGCGTGCGGGTGCGGTTGCTGGCGCTCCATCCCGATCTCGCCACGTGCGCTCAGCGTCGCTTCGTTGTTGATGGGGTTGAAGTCTGGTATGTCGGCCAGATGCATGCCCGTAAGGTTGGCAACGTGCCGGTACGGTTTAGCCCGTGGCAATTGCTGCTGGTGGTTGTGCAGGCAACGCTCGGTATGATCTGGGGGGTATTGTGTTCGCCGGCTGATTGGTATCATCTTGGAAAGCCGCAGCCGATCAATGGCATGGCCGCGTTGATTGGGGTGGGCCTGCTGCGCCGGCAGCCCTTTCTGGTCGATTGCGATGATGATGAAGTGACCGCCAACCGGTTGACTGCGGGGTGGCAACGGGCGGTGTTTGCCTTCTGGCAATGGTTGCTGCCGCGCTTAGCGGTTGGTTTGACGGTGAATACCCGTTACTTAGCCGAGCGGATGGCGTGCGCTGGGCAACCGTGCGTGATTGTGCCGAATGGGGTTGACAGCCGTCAATTTACGGCGCCGCCAGTGGCGATCCGCGCGGCGTTGGCGGCGGCGTTAGGAGTATCTGGCCGGCCAGTAATCGCCTATGCTGGCACGCTAGCGCTGCATAACCATCCGGTTGATTTGCTGTTCGCGGCGTTTGGGCAGGTCGCTGAGCAGCATCCGGGTGCTGTCCTGTTGCTGATCGGCGGCGGCGAAGATTTGCCATTGCTCCAAGCGTATACGAGCCGGCAACCGTGGCGTGATCGGGTCATCTTTACCGGTCATGTCCCGTATCCGATGGTGCGCGCGTTGTTGTCGCTTGCCGATGTGAGTGTTGATCCTGTGCGCAATGACTCGGTCGCGCTGGCCCGTTCACCGCTGAAGATTATCGAGAGTCTAGCAGTAGGCGTACCGGTCATTACCGGCGATGTGGGTGATCGAGCCGAGATGCTCAATTTTGGCGCAGCGGGGATGGTCGTATTACCGGGTAACGTCAAGGCGCTTGCGAACGCGATTGGGGAACTGCTGAACGACCCGGCACGCCGCGCTGTGATGGCGGCAGCGGCGATCGCACATGCTCGACGGTATGACTGGGATCGGCTGGCTGAGCGGTGGATGGCGATTTATGATGCAGTGTAGATCGTAGCACAACCCTGTGGGGGCCGGTTTGGTAAACGTTGTGTACAGCATAGCGTGCGGCAGTCAAACTGCCGCACTCCATATAACACGAAGTAGGGCCGCTTGCTAGCTGCCCCTACTGGCCGGGAATAAAAATGACGTACAACGCGCGATATTCGCTCAATATCCCTTGGGCTTGAAGATTACCGACAAAATAGATGCTGGCATCGAGCAACACGGCATCAGGAAAGACTTGAGCCTCAGGAGGCAGCGGTGTGCGACTCCACGCATCGGCGGCAATATCGTAGGTCAGCCCTTCGCGTCGCTCACCATCAAATACGAGTAGGGTGCTTGATAGCGCAATAGTAGCGGGACGGGCGATCGGTTGTGGTAATGGCGTGATTGCAATCCAGCGCCGGCTGGGATCGGTGCTTGGTTCAAGCCGCGCACTCTCACGCAGTGGGCCGTTGATGCCTTCGCCACCGATAACATACAGGCGACCGCCGGCAATGGCAGAGCCGGCATTGCGACGTGGTTGGGGCAAGGCTGGTCCCGTCTCCCACCGATCAAGGACGGGGTCGTAGATAAACACTTCATTACGGATCGATGCGCCATCCCAACCGCCAATCAGGTATAACTGGCCTTCCCATGCTGCTAGCGTATAGCGGCTGCGTGGTGCCGGCAAGGCTGCGCCGGTATACCAGCGTTGTTCGCGCGGGTCATAGATTTCGAGCCGGTCGATCACGGCACCGGTGCTATCTTCGCCACCGGGGACGAAGATCAAGCCTCGCAACGTGATAGCGCGCGCATGGCTCACAGCGGTTGGTTTATCGGTCAACGTCACCCAGCGGTTTGTCTCGGGATCGTAACGATCGACAGTAGCGACAATGCTGCCGTCGCGTTGCCCACCAATCACATACAGCCGGCGTTCAAGGTCATAGCCGGTGAGGGCGAAATCATCACGCGGATCGCTGAGCGGTTGGCGGGTAAACCAGCGTTGTTCAGGGTTGAGAAGCGACGCGGCGGTGGGATTGACGGTTGGCGATGTGTTGCTCGTGGGGCGCGCATTCGCTACGAAGAGCGTAATGATTATCACCAACACAGCAGCTAGGCCGATCAGCCAAGGTCCGAAACGGGTAATAGGGCGGAACGAAGCAGTTTGTGCCGTTACCGTTTCTGGGGCGTCTTGCCCGGCGATCGGAGGGTTGGGTGCTGGCATCTCAGGTGGCAAGGGTGTAGGCGGTGTCGATTCTGTGAGTACCGGCGGCGCAATGTCCGATGACGCTACGGTTGGCTTGCTCGTAGGAACTGGTACCTGATCGTGATTCGCTGGTTGGAGTGTGACAACTGGCGTCGGTTCGAGCGACGATGCCGCTTCATCAGTAGATGCCAGTCCTGCTTCCCCAACTGTCACGACTCCGACGCGGATCGCATATACTGTGGCCTCGGTACGCGACTCGACGCCAATCTTGGCGAAGATATTGCGTAGATGAACCTTGACCGTGTTGACGCTAATATTCAATGCGATAGCGATCTGCTGGTTGGTAGCACCGGTCGCGACCAGTCGCAGAATTTCGCGTTCGCGTTCGCTGAGTGGGCTTTCGTTTGTCATAATGGCATGAGTGATAAGTTTGCTGCTTTGCGTTGATCATAACACATGCATCAGCGCCACCGTGCGAGCGGGAAGGTAAGACGTTGATTGCGCATCGGCGGTTTGGACGCTATGACGGCCTGCAAGCCTTCTCGTATAATGAGGCAATATCATTTTTGCGTTTCAGACATGCCACTATGATTGTACGCCGGTTGCGCCTTACAGTCCTGCTCAGCCTGATATCGGTCTGCTTATTGGTCGTCCAGATCGCGTCATTTCGCGTAGCGATGGCGCAACCGCCAGTTTCGCTCGAACTAGGCGCCCCCTTTGCTGGGCAATATGTGGTAGGCCAGTGGCTCCCGTTGCAGGTGACACTGCGCAATCAAGGGCTGGCGGCAGCGACAGTGACGGTGACGGCGACGCCAGCCGACAGTGCGATCCAATATGTGCGGACGTTGCGGTTAGCTGGGCAAACGCAACAATCGCTGTGGCTGTACGTCTTTCTGGCCCAGCCGGTGCGTGCCGTGTTTGTTACACTCGCCATCGATGGCGTCATTGTGGATCGGCAAGAGGTGGCACTGCTGCTGCGACCGGTAGAACGGATGCGAGCAGTCTTAGGTCTGTCACCGGTAACAAGCGACCTGTTCGCTGCCGGTAGTTTACAGGTGACCAATCTGCCTGACCATTACCTCGGCCTGAGCAATCTGAGCGTGTTAGCTATGTTTGATCTGGATGCGCCATTGCTGGCTGCGCAACAAACCGCACTGTTAGCGTGGGTCTACAATGGCGGCCATCTGATTATCGGCGGCGGGCCAGCCGCAATTGCCCTGCAAGCAGCGTTGCCGCCAGCGTTGCACGCCGCGACGATCACTGGCGTCGCAGTTATCGATCGCGCACCATTAGTTGCTCTTGGCAAATCATTGTTGAATACGCCGTTGCTGGGCGTGCATCTGGCGCCGGTAACCGGAGCACAGTACCGAGGCGATCCAGAGGCGCCTGCGTGGGTGGAATATGCAGTTGGTCGCGGACGGGTGACTCAACTCGCGTTTGCGCCGGAAGCGCTGGCCGATTGGGCCGGTCGTGAGCAATTCTGGACGGCGCTGGCGCAGCCGGTGTTGTTGGTGTCAACGCCAGTCGGCGCTAGTGCGCAAATCACGCCTTGGCAGCTACAAACGCTTACGCCGATGCTCGGTGCGCTGCCGCAGATCGCTATCCCGGCTTTTGCCGAAGGGTTGACGGCGCTCACGTGGTATGCGGTCGTGATAGTGTTGCTGGCGCTAGGGTTTTGGCGCTGGCGGCGCATGGTGCCGGTGGTGAGCTTGCTGGTTGTTGCGCTCATCAGCACCATTGTAGGGTTGTGGTGGGCCAACGCGAACATGGCCCCAGCGTATAGCGCTTTGCAGATGACCTTAATCGAGGTGATCGATGGTGAACGAGCGCAAGCCCAGACGATCAGCGTGATGCTGTCGGCGATGCCGCGGACGGAAACAATGTTGTTTACGAGTCCGGTGATTGCTCGCCCATTCATAATTGCTGGCAGCGATGGTTCGCCGGCGGACGGGAGTGAGAGCTTTGCGCAGATGACGACACAGCTAGAGCGGCAGTTAGCGCCTTGGCGAACGCAGGCTTTATGGACAACGGCAATCATTCCAGCCCCGGCAGTGCGGGCGACGTTGGTGGTTGATCAAGGGCGGTTGCGGGTTGATGTACAGAATGATAGCCAGTATACTCTGCGCGATGTCTTCGTCGCGTATGGAGATCAGTTGTTGTTCTTTGGCACGCTGCGTCCCGGCGCGCGCTCGGTCGCGCGTTGGCCGGCGTTGTTGGCCCCCGCTGTTGCTGGTTTGTCACTCGGTCAATTGGTGATCAAGGATTTGCAGGATAATGGCTTGCTGCTTGATGGCAACATGGAAAAGGAGACGCAAATCCGGGCCGCCTTGGTCGATGCGGCGGTAGCAGCGTTGCCTACGCGCTTTGATCCGGGGCCGTTTATGCTGGCATGGCTGGATCGTGATCCAACTGTGCTGGTACAACCCCCTATAGGGGCGGTTGAAACCCTCTTTATGATGCGACCGCCGATTCGGGGGCAAGGTGAACTTTCTCTACCCGTGGGATGGTTGCGCCTTGATCCTGCCGGCTCTGAAGCGACCCCATGCCTCAATGGCCAAGGCGTGCAGTTGAGCGGCGAGACAGCCGAGATCCACCTACGCTTGCCGCCTGATCTGTCATTGCTACGGGCTAGCGCCATACAGGTACGACTCAGTCCCACCGACGCAACGAGCAATGTGAACCTCGCTCTGCGCGCTTACAATTGGGTAACCGGCGCGTGGGACACTCTCGTCTTCAATCCCCTTTCAACAACGACCATTACTGATGCTGAACCGTATCTTCGTTCCGGTGAGGTGCGGCTCCGGCTCAGCGGCGGGCTTGATCGGCTTGGTTGCGTCGTTGCGACGGGTGGTGTGCAGGGAGTGTTGCCATGAGAGCGGCGTTACGCGAAGAGTGGCAGCGGCTCATTCGGCGGCGCCGCATTATGCTGCTCTTCATCAGCACCGTACTGGTGATGTTGCTAACCGCGCAGGGAACGGGGCAACTGGCAGGAATGGCAACTCTGGCTGACTTGCCGCTCTTGAATGCGCAGATTGACCGGCTCTTTGCCACGAGTCTCTGTTTGGCGTTGCAGGGATGGGTGATGCTGCTTTCACCTCTATTGGCAGTGAGTGCTTATACGGTTGGGTTGCAGACAAAGCTGAACCCGATAGTCTTGTTGGCGCGCTTACTGGTGGTGTGGGCTGTGATGATCCTTGCGATCGGTCTCACTTTGCCTTTCTTTAGTTTGCTGCCGCTCTTTGGCAGTCTGAGCTTGCCGGAGATCGGGTGGGCGTTTGCCGTGATTGTCGTGACGGCGTTGCTCAGTGGAGCGTATGGTGTGTGTTGGGTGACGGTGATGCGCAATCCGCCGGCTGCGTTGTTCTTTGCATATAGCGTGTTGGCGCTGTGGTTGGTTGTCGGGGTGTTGATCGCAGGTAGGGATACGCAACCCACGCTGCCGGTTGTCGTTGCCGTTGCGTTCAATCCGTTCGCGGCGTTGCTGGCGCCGTTGGCGCCGGCTTTCCCCCCTGATGGGCCGATTGCCGCCGATTTACAGAATTTGCTCCGGTTTACTCACGGGGTGGTTGATCGGGCAACGCCGCTCTACCGGCTCTATATAGCCGGGAGCGGGTTGCTCATCTTGGTGTTACTTGGGATCGCGAGCTTTGCCGTTCACCCACAGCCGCGTCGTTGGCAGCGGTTTGATACGCTCTTCAGCATCGTGTGCGTGGTCTATCTGACAGCATTCTTCGCTTGGCGCGATTGGTGGAGCGTGGCGTTGCCGTAGGAACGTAATAGGAAACTTCAGCAGACAAAGCGCGCGCTCCGCCCTATCACCTCCGATCAGATGCAACCCGATAGATCACCACTCCCCCTTCGGCAAACGCTACCTCGTAGCCGGGCCGGTGCGTAAAGAGTTCAGGCCGCAGCGGCCCGTTCGGTGAGGTGTAGATGTAGTCGATCTGCTCGGCGGCAATCAAGCGATCGAGATCGATCTCTTTCCCGTTCCCGACGTCGATGATCTGCTGGCTGCGTTGGCGTGTGGCCTGTACCGACGTCACATCACCATACACAAACAGCGCCGGCGGCGTGCTGGTCCACCTCCCGGTGAGTGGCATGATCCACCAGCCGCCGTCGTTGCCGCGGGCGACTCCCGGCAGCCACGGCGCGGCGTTGATCAAGAAGCGAGCCGTAGGCGGAGTGTGATCGGCCACCCACGCGATCGCCCTCCGGTCAGCAGCCGTCGCCAAAACTGTCACCGGGTTGACAATCGCACGTTGCTGGTATGCCCCCCAGAGCGTGAAGCCGAGCAATGCCGCCACGCCAGTGATCTGCCAAAAACGGCGCTGGGCCGGCCAGATCAATACAACCCCGCCGCCTATGAGGCTGCTGAGGGGGAGAAAGAGACTGATCACGGCGATGTCCACCGGTAATAGCCAGAGGAAAGGCAAGCGCACCGTTGCCGGGTTTATCGCTAGCAAGAGCAAGCCAACGCCGCTCCACAGCCACTTGCGCTGCGTGAGGCTGTAGAGGAGGACGGCAAGACCTGCCGGCGGCGCCAGATAGCTGATCAGCCACGGATTGGTCAGCACTGCCAACCCACCCACCCAGAGCATCAGCACCGCTGCGGCGGCTTGCCGGCGGGCCACGCCGAGGGCACCGCCGATCAAAGCTAGCGCCACTAACCATTCGTTTGGGCCGATCCACATCAGGTCGTAGCTGAGCTGGGCATACGAACCGCCGGTGGTGAGGCTTTGAGTGCCAGTCACTGCCGGCACGAGCACCCGGCGTAGCAGCAGCCACCACCATGGCGCAGCTAAGGCGACTGCAACTATTCCGGCCAAAAATGCTTGCGCTGCGCGTGTGACGATGGTGCGCCGCGATTGGCGCAAGCTCCATACGACGCTCTGGGCCGCGAGCAATGCGCTGCCAAAGACAAAGATGCGCATGTGAACGAGGCTAAGACCGGCGGCGATCAGTGCCGCCAGCGCCAGCCAGCCGGCGCGTTCGCGGCGGTGTGTCCTAGCAAGCCACTGATGCCACGCAATGGCCAACGCCACAAGCAGCAACAGGCCGGTCAGTTGAGTGTACCGGCCCCACGACACGTAATAAGCCGGCATCCACGAGATGCAGCCAACAACGGCGGCAGCCACGACCGCTGCGCTAGGCCGTCGCCACCAGAGCAGCGCCAGCGCTGCGGCGGCCACGTTCTGCCACCAGTTGAGCAATTGCCCGCTCCAGAGCATCACGTCAGGCAATGCACCGCTGCTCAGGCACCAAGCCGCCGCGATCACCACGTGGTAGCCCCAGTGGTAAGGCATTTCGATTACCGGCAGATAGGGGGTAAGCGTCCACGGTGCGCGCCCGGTTTCAGCCGCGACCCGTACCATCAGCGCGTGATGCACCGAATCGACCCATGCCGGCAGGGCGAGATCGGCGATCTGTTCGGCGCGTAGCCACGCGCCGATTGCCAGCACAACCGCCAGCAGCCACGTCGCGGCGGATGGCCGTCCCTGCACGCCGGCAAGGTCGCACCACGCTGCCCCAATTGCCGCCAGTGTCAACAGGATGGCGCTAGTAGTGAGGGCGAAGACCGGCAATGACCCGCCCACCGCCGTGACCCACAGGTACACAATCGGCACGATGCTCAGGCTGATACCCGTCCAAAGCGCGACCCGCAACAGCCACGGCGGGCGCGGGCCGGGCAAGCTGCGTTCGAGCAGGTACCCCGGCGCGATCAGCCACAAGCCGGTCGCTAACAGCACCCGTCCGGCAGGGAGCAAAGCCACTATCACTGCCAGCAGCAATCCACTCAGCAACCAGCGCCGGCCACCGCTGAGCGTGGCGAGCGATTGCTGATCGGCGGGATCAGATAGCGTTGGCGCTGAGCGAACGTCGTCTTCGTTCACCGCACCAGCCAGAAGATCAGCCCGATGACCACGATCGCAATCACCAGCAACAGCGCCAGTAGCTTGGCCTGTTCGACCGAGCGGCGACGGGCTAGCAACGGGCGCGCTTCTGGAGCGTAGGGTACATCGGGCAACTCGCTGAGCAAGATAGCTCCTAGCGCCATTGGGTTGGTGAACAGGGTCTTGACAAAGGTCGTTACCAACTCGCGGGCGGTGATCAGCGGCGGCGCCCAGTAGGCCTCTTCCGGCGTGAGTGGCCGTCCGGTGAGCGAGCAACGGAGTTCGGTGGCGGTCTCGTTGTTGCGCGATGGCATAATGTACCTCGCTGTGGGTTTCACTCCGCCAGTAGGGACGTAGCGCCGCTATGTCCCTACCTAATCCGGCGGACAAATCGCTCGATCCGTTCTAATGCCTCTTCGATCTTGTTCATCGCGGTGGCGTAACACGCACGCACGTAGCCGGCGCCACTTGGGCCGAAGGCGTCACCCGGCACGACGGCTACCTGTTCGCTGTGCAGCAACTGCTCGCAAAAGGCTTCACTGCTGAGACCGAGATGGCTGATCTGCGGGAAGGCGTAGAAAGCGCCTTGCGGCTCGAAGGTGGGTAGGCCGATGCTGTTGAGACCAGACACGATCACCTTGCGACGGCGGTCGTACTCGCGCACCATCTCCTGCACTGCCTCTTCACCGTGCAAGATGGCTTCAAGACCGGCGTACTGGCTCATCGTTGGAGCCGACATAATCGCGTACTGGTGGAATTTGCGCACGGCGGCAGTGATTTCGGCGGGGGCGGCCAGCCAACCTAGGCGCCAACCGGTCATCGCGTAAGCCTTCGAGAAGCCGCCAAGGAGTACAGTGCGTTCGCGCATGCCGGGCAGCGCCGCGAAGCAAGTGTGCTCGACGCCGTAGACCAGCCGGTCGTAGATCTCGTCTGAGATGACGATCAGGTCGTGGCGTTCAGCCACTGCCGCCACTTCCAACAACCGTTCGCGGCTGAGCACGGCGCCAGTCGGGTTGTTGGGATAGCCAATCAAGATCGCTTTGGTGCGCGGCGTGACCGCTGCCTCTAGCGCCGCACCGGTCACTTGAAAGTCGTCGGCGACGCTGGTCGGCACGTAGACGACGCGCGCATCGGCGAAGGTGACACACGCTGGGTAAGCGACAAAGCACGGTTCTGGCATCAACACTTCGTCGCCGGAATCGAGCAGGGCCAGCGCTGCGCCAAGCATCGCTTCGCTGACACCAACGGTGATCAGCAGCTCGGTTTCGGGGTCGTACTGCACGCCGTAACGGCGGTTGAGGTGCTCGGCGAGCGCGATGCGCAGTTCGAGCAGGCCAGAGTTAGAGGTGTAGGCGGTGGTGCGGTCGATTGAGGCTTGGCCTGCGGCGCGAATGTGCTCCGGCGTGATAAAATCAGGCTCGCCGACACCGAGTGAGATAACGTCGGGCATGGTGGCGGCGATGTCGAAGAAGCGGCGAATGCCCGATGGTGGAACGGCGCGAATGCGCCGCGCAATGCGCTGGCTGATCATAGAGGCTCTCCTTCGTGGTATCGTGGCTGAGCGCCATTGCTCAGCGAGTTCTATCTTACCATGAGACGTTCTGTATTTCGTTGGTTGCATTGGGTGACGATCGGCGCGCTGGCTGGTTTGCTGGCGCTCTACCTTTGGTATGCTGCTGAGCACGTTCGGTTGTTGCTCGCGTTCCCTTTCCCGCTCGATTACGGCGAAGGTCCGTTGTTGGCGCAGGTGAGCCGCTTGGCCGGCGGTGAACCGATCTGGCATTTGTATGCCGATCCAGCGCAGGAACCATTTTTGATTGTCAATTATCCGCCGCTGTACGTGTTGCTCAGTGCCGGTATGTCATCGCTCACCGGCGTGCCGTTGACGGCGGGGAGGCTGGTGGCGTTGTTTGGCGCGCTGGCAAGTATGGCAGCGTTGGCGGCGCTGATCGGGCGGCGCGGAGCATGGTTGGCGTTGCTCTGGCTTGCCATTCCGGTCGTGCGCGAGTGGATGCCGCTGATGCGGGTTGATCTGGTGGGGGTAGCGCTGGGGTTATGGGCGGTGTGGGTGGCCGGCCACCAGCGGCTGCCGCCGATCTGGCGCGGCGCACTGGCCGGTGTCTTGGCGGTTGGCTGTCTCTTGACTAAGCCATCGCTGATCGCGGGGCCGCTGGCTGCCGGCGTCTACCTGCTCGCCGGATGGATCTGGCTCCATTCCCACCCCGAATCGCATGCCCGCCACGCCTTGCAGTCTTTTCTCATTACTGGAGCTCTGGTTGGCGGCGGGATCGTGGCCGGCTTGGTATGGGCGACGGCGGGACGGTTTTTGTTGCACGTAGTGGCGGCTAACGCCAATCGCTGGGAGTTGGCGCTGGCGACTGATTTTTGGCGGCAGCAAGTGGCCTTACGCTGGCCGTTGCTGCTCACGGCCTTGATCGGCGTGGCGGTGGCGTGGCACGCTGGGCAACGCGCAACCCTGATCCCGGCTCTCACCTATCTGCTAGCCGGCACGCTCGGCGCGATCGGTGTGGGCAAGGTCGGCGCGTATGCCAACTATTTTTTTGAATGGTACGCCGGGTTGATTTGGTTGACTGGGATAGGATGGCGTGCGCTGGCCGGTGATCCCCGACTGCGCCGGACTGGCGAGGCGGCGTTGGTCGGGTTGGGTGTGCTGCTGATCGCAAGCCTGCTCTACTACCCGCCACTGTGGGATGCCAACCGGTTACGCCCGGCTGGATTGATTGAACCAAGCCCGCCGCGCTTTGTGCTAGGGCAGTATGGGGTATGGGCTGATGCGCAGCGTGAAGCGGCAGTGCTAGCAGCGTTGACCCGTACCGATGCCGCGTTGGCCGATGAAGCTCGGGCTGCTGGCAATATCATCTTCACCGATTTGCCCGGTCTCGCCAGCGGTGCCGGTGTTACCGCCCGCATGCCGGTGTTCGAGTTTCGCCAGTTGCTCGATCAAGGCTTGGCCGACCAGACTGCCATTCTGTACGAGCTGGCCAACGGTGAGTTGCCGCTGCTCTTGCTCGATTACCTTGGTAACTGGCTGACCCCAGAGATGATCGCGATCATTCGCCACCGCTATGCTCAAGACGGATCACTCGGCGTGATCGACCGCTACCGTCCGGTTGCCACCGGGCCGGCCCAGCCGCCATTGCAACCGGTGGTGGCAGGCGGGGTGCAACTGGCCAGCGTGCAACTAGCCCCGCCGCTCGGCGCAGCCTACGAACCCGGCCAACTAGTGACGCTCTGCTTGCAGTGGCAGCGGATTGCGCCACATCCAGCCGACGGGTTGATCGTCGTGGTGCGAGTGCTCGTTGCCGGCGACCGCGTTGCCGCGCACAGCGAGTTGCCCTTGCTCTACGGGGCACTGCCGCCGGCGCGCTGGCCAACCACCGCTGCCATCGAGCACATGCAGCCGATCGCGTTGCCGCTCGAACTGCTGCCCGGCGCCTATCAACTTGCGGTCGGGTTGCGCGATCAAGCAGGAAATGACCTAATTGCGCCGCAGCCAGTGGCTACGCTGGCCGTTGAAGCGCAAGGCGGCGCCTTCTTCACCGAAACCGGCTACTTCGTGCCGGCACGCTTTATGCAGGCATGGGCCGAACTCGGCGCAGTCGAACGGGCCGGCTGGCCGCTCACGCCGGCGGTGCCGTTTGGGTGGGGATGGTTGCAATGCTTCGAGCGGGTATGTCTCGAATGGCGCGATGGCATGGTGCAACAGCGTGCCTTGGGCAGAGAACTCTACCTCGCCGAAACGATACGACATGCGCAGTGTAGTGATGGGACGCCGGCTGATCGCCTCTGCCCCGGCTACGCCGTGCCGGAAGAGCTGCTGGCCAACCTTGGCCAACCGCTCAGCGGCGATATGCAACGGAACGGCTGGATTGTGCAATGGACGGAGTACGCCCGGCTGGAGCGCAGTGCCGATGGCGTGACCTTTGGCCTTGGTCGACTCGGCGACGAGACATTGCGCTTGCCGCCGGGGGTGCGTTATCGTTGGCCGTGAAGGGTGAACACTTATTGTCATTGATTCAGAGGTGCTCTGATGCAACAAACAACCACGGCACGCATGTGCCGTGGTTGTTGCCATCGTTTCGTTACCGATTACCGAACAATAATCGCGCTGGCTTCGCGACCACCCGGCGCGAAGGAGTACTGCAACAGGATGCCGGAGTCGGTTACATCAGCCGGGGCGTTGAAGCGGTAGACGGTGGTGTTGAGCGTACCGTTGGCCGGCACCACCCCGCTGCCTATGTCGATGTCGAAGCGCGGCGCGCCGAGCACCGTGCTCATGCCCTCAATTTTGCTCAGCTCAAGGCCAGTGAAGTAGTTGTCGTAGGTGTAAGCAGCGACGTTGATCTGCTGGCCGAGCGCCGTGACACCGATTTGGCTACCGCACAACGTGACCACGGTGTTGGTGCTGTTGGTGGCGTGGTTGGTGAAGAAGAAGGCACTGTAAGGGCCACTGAGCGGGCCAACAAAGAAGGCGTTGCGGCCATCACTGGCAAAGCTTCCCACTTCCGCCGTGTAGCCAACGTAGTCTGGTGTACCGTCGCGGTTGGTGTCGAACAGCAGGTCAATCTCCACCGGATAGTTGGAGTGGGTGATGGTCTGGTGGGTAGTAATGGCAAACTGGATGACGGGGCTATTCCCCGGGCAGACACCGGGGATGTCGAAGGCGCGCACGCCGACGTAGCGCAGATCCATCGGCGGCATCTGCACGCCAGCGCCTAGCGAGGCAGTGACGGTATCATTGCTACCGATTAAGGTGAATGGCTCAACCGATACCGGGTTAGCGCCGGTATTCGTTAGGGTGGCAGCAACCGGAGTGGTATGGACGCGGACGGAAGCCGGGGCGCGGACATTCCCTGAAGCACGCGGCAGCACGTGCCACGGCATGGTCAAGTCGTTGGCCGTGCCGGGGGCATCGAGCACCAGATAGCCATCGTACTCGACAGCGGTCAGCGCTGCGCCATTGCCGCCATTGCTGCCCGAATTCAGCGTCCACGCCGGTAGTTTGGTTGGGTCAATGTTCAGCGTGAGGGTGAAGGTGCGGCGGCTGCGCGGCGGCACCGTAATGGTGCTCACCGAGGTACTCGGCGTCACCGCGCCGCTAGCTGCATCGTTAGCGAAGCGGAAGGTTGGCGTGATGGTGTAGGTAAGTGGCGTGTTGCCGTAGTTGCGCACCACGATCGTGCGGCGGAGCCTAGTCGGGTTGCGGGTGGCTTCGACCAAGCCAAACGAGATCGTCGCAGTGCCATTCCCTAGCTCCCATGCGCTAGCTTGGGCTGCAATCGCCCGATCCACGCGCACCTCGCCACCGCCGATGCGGGTGATCGGCGCTAGCGCTGGGCCAACAAAGGCTGGTGGGCCGTTGAAGATGTTCGTCTCGGCCGTGTTAATCAGCCGTGCCTTCAACTCCCATGGCGAGAGGCTCCAGTCAACCGCATTGTAGAGCAGTGCCGCTGCACCAGAGACCATTGGAGCTGCGCCTGAGGTACCGCCAAATGGCTCAACACCAGTGCCGCTGCCGGCCACGGCCGAAATCGATGCGCCGGGAGCGCCGATTTCCGGCTTGATGATCTGGGCATACATGATTTGGTTACCGTAGGTCATCTGCTGGCCGGCGGTTGGCCCGCGGGATGACGTGCCGACGACGCTGCCAGCGTTGCTGGCCGGGTTAGCGAAATCAATCGTAACTGGGTTGTCCACCCGGGCCTTCAACGCATTGCCGGCGGCCTGCGTAATCGACAGCACCGGCACGGTGGGGTTGCCGCCGCCGAAGCCGAAGGTAGGCGGCACTACGCCGGCAACGTTGTTAGCCACGATCACTGCGGCGGCGCCAGCGGCGGCGCCGTTCGTGCCTTTGATGCTGATCGCGCAAGTGCCACGGTCAACCAGCAGAATTTGACCGGTTAGTGAACCGGGCGGGTAGGGTGTACAACCAAGGTTATTGCCCGGCGCCGAGAAGTAGACCAAGGTGCCGCTGACCGCCGTGTTCGGGATCGGCGCCCACGGCTGGGCGACGCCGAAGACGGTGGTGCTAAGCACAGTAATCGGATACGACGCATCGCTCGGTACTGCCGTTTGCGCCACCGAGAGGGCCGTGCGCGCGCCAGCCGGCGTGCCAGTGATATAGGGCCGGTCGGCGCTGTTGCCGGCTGAAGCCACCACCAAAATGCCGAGTGGCTCTAGGTTGTCAACCGCAATTGCCGCGTCGTCGTCATAGTTCTGACCATACGATACACCCAGCGACATATTCACGATGTGCATGCGGTCATCGGTGACACCATCACCGTTCGGGTCAGCCACCCAATCCAACCCTTGCAGAATGGCGACGCCGCTGCACGACGGCGACACCGCCGAGCAGACTTTCACCGCAAACAGATCGACTTCTGGCGCTACTCCCTGCTCGCCACCGATGATGTCAGCGACGTGAGTGCCGTGACCACCGGCGCAGGTGCCACTGCTCAGGCCAACCACACCGCAGTCAATCGGATCGGGATCGGGCATGAGCGGGCCATTCGGCCACACCTCGCCGACAAAGTCGTAGCCGCCCTTTACCCGATCGGTCGGGAACAAACCATCAAGCGTTGTGTTCCGCGAATCGGATGGACTCGTGCCATAGGCGGCCTGATACGCTTCGAGGGTACCGGGGCCGCCAAAGGCAGCATGGGTGTAATCGATGCCGCTATCGAGTACGGCTACGCGCACATCTTTGCCGCGGTAGCCGGCAGCTTGTACCGCTGGATTCGCGCCAATGTAGGGTACCGTCTCCATCGGTGGTTGGGTATCACGCTCGTAGTTCACGACCGGATTGATCCGCACCACTTCGACATCGCGAGCCAAGGCCGGCAGCGTCGCGCCATCGACCTCGACAACCACTGCATTGAGTGCCACCCGCAGCCGGGCCAGCTCGGTCAGCGTCGGATCAATTGCGCGCAAACGGGCCAGCACGCGCTCGTGTTGCTGGTTAATGCGATTGAGTTGGGCGGCCTGCGCAGCGCCCTGCGGCACGCGCGCGGTAGGATTTTCACTGAGACGAATGACAACCTCTTGGCGTCCGGTGGCGTTAATGAGGCTGGGAGAGAGCGGGATGGGTGAGCGATCAATGGTAAGCGGTTCTTCTAGCCGAAATGCATCAAGATTAGGGATTGGGCGGGGCGGCTGCGCCGCTGATGGCGCAATCAGCGCAATCGTCAACGCTACGCTGATGGCGATTGCAAAGAGATGGCGTTTGGTCATGAGTTTCATAAACTCCTCAGCTCCTAAACAGAACAACATCGCGACCGAAAAGGGGTTTGTGCGGCCATTTCGTCATTGAAATCGCTACAAACGCATCCCTCCTTTCTCAACCGCTGCACTGGCAAGTGACACGAGTGCTGCTAGTCAGATATGCAGCAAGGCGCTGACAACAATCCTTTCGCTAGTGCGCTTGGTCTATAGCCGCAGTGGATCAAGGATGTCACTCAGCGTCTGGACGCTTAATCTCGTGTAACCGTACAGTGTTCAAAAAGGCAACTGGCTTAATCCGGGTGGGGCGCAGGCGGAGCTGAGGCAGGAATGGCGCATACCAACCAGCAAGAGCACACATTGCTCGCGGCCAAACTCAGCAACGACGATGCTGGCTTGATGGGCTGAGGTAGATTAGGTCATTGGCAAAGAAAAGATTAAGCCCACTAAACATATCTGTCAAGCGGAATTGCGTGGCAACCTGTTTACAAATCGTTCATTTATCGGCGGCCTAAATGACAGCTTTTTCATCTCGCTAATTGTACCGGCCAGTAATGATGTGACCGGCGAACGACAAACCACTGGCTGCAAACCAATTGCCTGCGCCGGTTATGGTTCAAGCTTTGTGCTATACTGCTACCAGCATGATTTCGTTGCGGAGGTTCCCCGTGTCTGGTATCGATACCTTGTCAGTCGTCATCTATGCGAACGATGGCGCCCGGCTCGAACAGGCGGTATCGGCTGTCACTGTGGCGGCAGCGCGCTACAGCACTGATCACGAGATGATAATCGCCGCCGGGCCCGCTGCGGCAGCGGTTGCTGCGCGTATTGCTGCGGCTCGCCCGCCAGTGCATGCTACCTATCACGTTCAGCCGCGCCGCCCGTCGTACCTGCTCCGCGATGCGTGCGGGTTGATCAGCGGTGATCTCGTGCTCGCGATCGACGCTGCGGCGCCGCCGTCAGCTTTGGCGATTGAACGGTTACTAGCTGCATACAATGGTCAGGATGTGTTGGTAGGCCGGCGCACACCGGCGCCGGCCCATCCGCTCTACCGAGCGCATACCGCGTTGTTGCGCCGGGTGTTGGCCAGTGATCAGGATGATCCCCTATTACCGCTGGCCCTCTTCCGCGCCGATTTGGCCGATCTCTTGCCGGGTGATGGCGAGCCGGCGCCGCCGCTGGCGCACCTCTACGCCGTGGCGCGCCGCCGGAACTATGTGACCGGCCAGATTGCGCTGCCGGCCCAGAGCATTCCTGTCCGCCCGTCAGGTGTTGCTGAGGTGGCGGCGCTGGTAGCCCAAGGCCCGGCTCGTGGCGCCCGGCCTGCCCTTGGTGCACTGGCGGTGGTTGCTAGTCTCTGGCTGTTGTTGCGCCGGCGACGGTAAGGTTGTTACGGGCCGGGGCAACGTTTTCATGGAGATCTTCGTCGTATCGCTGATGTCTGCCGGTAATCACGTAATTAAGGAGGAAGACGATGAGTCAGCCCGACCAGAAACCCGATCAGACCCCTGATTTGGGCGCCGAGTTGCGCGAATTGGGCCAGCAGATCGAGGCAGCGCTCCGTACCGCGCTTGAAAGTGAACGCGCTCGCCAGTTGCAGCAGGAATTGCTCAGTGGTCTGCGTACGATCGGTGAACAGGTGCAGGTGGCAGTTAAGGCAATCGCCGATAATCCTCGTGTGCAAGAGTTGGCTGAACGTGGCCAGCAGACGTTGCACCAGTTCCAGCAGTCGCAAGCGGCGCACGATCTCCAACAAACCTTGGTGCAGGGGATCGCCCAACTCAACGATCAGTTGGCTGAGTTTATCAAACGGATGCAGTCGCCTGCTGGCGGTGAACCGGCGACCGGCGAGACGACCCGCCTCGATCCAGACAAAGATGATTTCTAAGGCGGTTGTGATGAGTTGGTGCTCGCGATCATCGCACCTCTCTGGCCCGCGCTTCAACGGCGTTCAGAACCTGTGCGGGTGGTTATGATAGAGACTATCCCTGCCCCTTCCCCGTAATGTGGGCGAGAAAAGCGGTGCGTTAAGGGTTAGGACACGGTGGTAGCGGCTGTGCTGCAAGCGCGCTGTCAATTCTTAAACCTCCGCAGGGAACGGGGCCGGTGGTTAAAGGCCACCGATGCCGGTGCTTCCCGCTAGTATCCGGTGGCGCTTCTGTTGCTTCGCGTCTGCTTTGCTTGCGGCGGTGAAGCATCTCTACGAATCATCACTCAATGCCATGTGTGGTCGTTATACCTTAGCTGTTTCACCTGCTCAGCTCGCTGCCCGGTTTGGCGTAGCGCCGCTCGAACTCCAGCCACGCTATAATATTGCGCCTACCCAGCCGGCTCCGGTCGTGCGCGCAAGCAATGGCACGCGCGAATTGGCGTTGCTGCGCTGGGGTTTGATCCCGTCGTGGGCGAACGATGCCGCTATCGGCGCGCGCCTGATCAATGCCCGCAGCGAGACGGTGCTCGAAAAGCCGGCCTTCCGCACTGCGTTTCGCCGCCAGCGTTGCCTTGTTCCAGCTTCCGGCTTTTACGAATGGCAGCCCACTGTTGCCGGCAAGCAGCCGTTTTATTTCACGCCGGTTGATGGCGATCTGATGGCCTTCGCCGGTCTATGGGAGCAGTGGCGCGCGCCTAATGGCGCAATCGTCGAAAGCTATACCATTCTGACAACTGCTGCCAACGAGATCGTTGCCCCGATCCACGATCGGATGCCGGTGATCCTGCCGCCAGATCTCGATGCGCTGTGGCTTGACCCTACTGCCGACGCGGCCCGTCTCCACCATCTTTGCCTTGCCCCGCCGCCAGTAGCGTTGCGCGTCTATCCGGTGAGCAAGGCGGTCAATCAGGTGCGCAACGATGGCGAGGGCTTGATTCAGCCATACACCCCGTAGGTTCAAGAGTAGACAGAACGTATGAGCGTTGATGACTTTGCGATCAGCCGTTTCGCCCTCACTCCTAGCCCCGCTCCCGCGCCAATGGGAGCGGGGCTAGGAGCTAAGCTTTGAAGCATTGTATAGCGATCAACGGTTATACTCGATCAAATGTTCGCTCTGATCTTCAAACCCCGTAGGATGATCGTATCGCAATCCCGCTAGGGGTGGGGCCGCCGCCACTATCATCCCCCCCGCACCCGTTCGATGCGGGCGCCGAGTGCGGCGAGCCGCTCGTCGATCCGTTCGTAGCCGCGGTCGATTTGGCCGATGTTGTAGATCACGCTGCGCCCTTTGGCGCATAGCGCCGCCGTGACCAGCGCCATGCCGGCGCGAATGTCGGGGCTTGGCAGGCCATCGGGTTCACCGTAGAGTTGTGATGGCCCGACGACTACTGCCCGATGCGGGTCGCAGAGTACAATGCGTGCTCCCATGCCGATCAGTCGGTCAACAAAGAACAGCCGGCTCTCGAACATCTTCTCGTGGATGAGCACGGTGCCGCGGGCTTGGGTGGCGATCACAATCGCCGTGCTGATCAGATCAGGGTTAAAACCGGGCCACGGTGCCGAGTCGATCTTGGGGATAGCGCCGTGCAGATCGTGACGCACCACCAGTTCTTGATCCGGCGGCACAATGATGTCGTCACCCTCCTCATACCACGTCACTCCAAGCCGTCCAAACATAATCTTGGTCATACGATGCTCGCGTGGGCGCGCGCCGACAATTCGCAGTTCGCTACGTGTGACTGCCGCCAAGCCAATCAGTGAACCAACTTCCATAAAATCGGGGCCGATAGTGTAGTCAGTGCCATGCAGCCGGCTCACACCCTCGATTTCGAGCAAGTTGGTGCCGATACCGCTGATCCGCGCCCCCATGCGGTTGAGCAAGTGGCACAAATCTTGCACATGCGGCTCCGAGGCGGCATTGCCGATCGTGGTATGGCCTTCGGCCGTCACCGCCGCGATAATCGCCTGTTCAGTACCGGTGACGCTCATTTCGTCGAGGAAAATATCAGCGCCGCGCAATCCGTCAGTGGTAAGAATATAGCTGGCCGGGGTGACTTCAATTTGTACTCCCAAGGCTTGCAACGCCAGCAGATGGGTATCGAGCCGTCGCCGTCCAATCGCGTCGCCACCGGGTCGCGGCAGGGTGACATACCCGCGCCGGGTGAGCAGCGGGCCGGCCAAGAGCGGCGAGGTGCGGATGCGGCGCGCCAAAGCGGTATCGGGTTCAACCGGCGCTAATCGCGCGGCGTGCAGACGCACTACATTCGGTTCTAGCCGCTCAATCTGCACGCCGAGGTGAGATAAGAGCGCCAGCTTGGTACGTACATCGCCAATGTCGGGAATATTGCGCAGCGTGACAGGTTCATCGGTCAAGAGGCTGGCAGCGAGTAAGGGCAGGGCTGCATTCTTGTTGCCGGCGGGCCGGATCGAACCCGATAACCGGTGGCCGCCTTCGATGACGAAATGATCCATAGTGTTCTTTCCTCGCGGGTTGAGTCAGATGATCCCTCATCAATAAAACGGCCCAGTGGGCCGTTTCTTCAGGCATTCCTCTGTGGCAGCTAGGGTTCCGCACGGTATCCTGAGGGAACTATGGGCGAGTGCGCCGGAATTTCGCTTGCACACCTTGCCAAAACCGTTGCCAACGGCTCATCTGTTGGGCACTCCTAGCCTGCGCGGCTGCGATCAGCTCGGCGGCTCGCGCGCGGCCTAAGGCTAACGCTTCGCGTCCTAGCTCCTGCAGGCGCGCTTGATCAACGATCTCGCCTTCGGCAAACCAACGCCATGCCGCCATACCGGTGGTATACGTGCCGGCATAGGCAATCGCCACCTTGGGCGCCACCCCCCAGATCGGAATCAATCCTACCAGTGCACGGGCCAGTTGCCGCCAGATAAACGCACCGCCAATGACCGGCAACACTTCGCGCAAGCGTTCGCGGATGTCAGGTGGCGCACCGTAAGCGAGGCTGAGGCGATAAACCAGAATCGCTTGATTTTTAGTCAGCACCAGAATATCAGCGGCGGCAAAGGGGACATTAAAGATCGGGATTTGCGACGGCAGTGCAGTGGCTAACACATACGTCGCATTGGTAAATGAGACGCTGTTGATCAGTTGGCGAGCCACCGCAGCGCGCAGACCGGGCAATCGGCGCGCCGCCGCCAGATGCAACTCGCCGGGCAGCCGGTCAAGCACCGCTTCAGCCAATTGTGCATTGACATCAGGCGCATCAGGATCGGGCACGACCAACAGTCGGGCATGGGCCACCCGCGGGTGGAGCGGTCCGGCATCGGCGGGCAAGGCCGTCCCCCACACCACCACCACGGTGGGCAAAGCCAGCGCCGCCAACCGGTCGATGGTTGCTAATTCACGTGCCGAGAGGCGCGTGTTTCGGTCAAGCCCAAGCACAATTAGATCGACGCCGCGCAGTTCGTCGGGAATAATTGTCGTCAGGCTAGCGAGCTGAATCGGTGACGGCCCGGTCACGCCATACCGCTGCGGGCCGCTTTCGAGCCGGGTAGCGATCGTTTGGCAGACCCGCGGCGATCCTACGCAAACGATCGCCAGCGGGCGTTCGGCTTCGGCGCGGATGGCGGCGACATCAATTTCGCGCAAGGTATTGAAGGCAACGCTGAGATCGTTCCATTGTGCCATATCCGCTCCTCGATGGGCGCTCGCAACGTCATTATAGCATGGGCGGCAGCACATTCTGTTCAACCGGCAACAGTGTGTTATAATACCGTGCAGTCATGCGTAACGCGCCACCAGCGCCTGTAAGAGGAGGGACGGGATGGAACTGAATCACCGCCGGCTCAACCGGGTTGATCTCATTGAGGTCGTCGGGCGCGTTGACGCTGCCACAGCGCCGCAACTCAAGCAATTGATTGAGTCGATCTTTGCCGACGGTCGTTATCGCATTGTGTTGGATCTCAGCCGGCTCGAGTATATCAGCAGCCCCGGTTTGCGGGTGTTGATCGAAGCGCGCAAGAAGGCGCGCGAGTGGAAGCTAACCGATCTTGAGGGTGGCGATGTGCGGATCGCCAATCTGCCGCCCCGGATTAAAGAGGTGTTCGATCTCACCGGCTTTAGCTCATTGTTCGAGATCTATGGCGATACCGTCGAAGCCGTCGGATCATTCTAACCCCACCACTACGCCGGGCGCGCCAGTGTCCGGCTCTGCGATCGCCATGGATAGTATCACCCTTACCGCCGATCTCGATGCGCTTGCCAAGATTAGTGCGTTTATCACCGCCGCTGCCGAACGTTGCGGTCTCGATGAGCGGGCGACGTGGCAGGTGCAACTTGCCGTTGATGAAGCCGTGACCAACGTCATCCAGCATGCCTACGACCCTGACCAACCCGGCGATTTAACCTTAAGCTGGCAGTGCCGCGATCATCGTTTTATCATTACCGTGCGCGATCATGGTCGTCAGTTCGATCCGGCGGCAGTGCCGGAGCCCGATATTACCTCGCCGCTAGAAGAACGGCAGGTCGGTGGTTTGGGGATCTATCTCATCACTCGCCTAATGGATGAAGTTCGGTTTGAGTTTTCGCCTCAAGGCGGCAATCTGTTAACAATGGTCAAATATTTGCCGCACGATCAGCCTGATCTGCCTGATGAAGTGGTGGTCATCCCCATTGCTGATCGAATTGATGCGCTCACTGCGCCACGTTTGGTGAAGTTGGCCAACGAGCAGATTGCTAAAGGCGCACGCCAGATGGTGCTTGATCTAAGCAATGTCCCGTTCTTGTCGAGCAGTGGCTTGCGCGCGCTTCTCCTTATCCGCAAAGAGTTGATGACTCTCGGCGGCGAGTTGCGGCTGGCGTCGCTGCAACCGCAGGTGCAAGAGGTGTTTGCGGTCACTGGTTTTACGCAGGTGTTTAATATCCATCCGTCGGTGTCGGAAGCTCGGGCAGCGTTTTCGCAGAGGCGTTGAGTGGCGCGTGAACACCTGCTGACGTGGTATGGTCTGCTCGTCGGTGTGGTGGCGTTGGGCTGGTTGCTCATGCTTCCGGTCGCACCCGTCGCGCCGGCGCTGGTTGCGCTGTTTGCCATCATCGCCTTTGCAGTTGATCTGCTCGCCTTTCGCATTCCTCCCGCCGATGTCCATAGCCTTGCCCCACTGGTGATTGTCAGCGCCGGTTTGGCGTTGGGGCCAGTGGCCGGTGCGTGGCTGGCTGCCATCGAGGGTGTCCTTTCCGGAGTGGTGATCCTCTTGTTGACCAATCGCCCGCGCACGTTGTTTTGGTTGCTGGGCCGGCCCGTCTTGCGCGGTGGTCTGCGCGCGCTTGGCTTGCTGGCGGGCGCTTGGTTGGCCGCGCTGTTCAGCGGCCAACCGTTCACCAATCTACCCGCCGAGACGTTATTTGGCTGGACATTAATCACGTTTCCGGTAGTGACGCAGTCCGGGCGGGTGTTGCGCGAACTGTTGCAGGGTGGGCGCAGTGGCTTGGCGACGTGGTGGCGTTCGGCGTGGCGTGCTATTCTCGGTGCTGAGCTGGCGCCATTGCCGCTGGCATGGCTTGGCGCGGCGATTGCTCATGATCTCGGTTTGCTGCATCTGGCGCTGGCCGGCTTGGCCCTGATCGCATCGGCGGCTATTTTACGCCGCTCATCACTCAATCTCCAACGCCAACGCCGGTCGGTGCGCGAATTAGCCCGGCTCAACGAGGTAAGCCGGGCGATTATCCGCAGCGAACTCGATGTTGATGCCCTCTGCGAGTTGATCTACCGCGAGGCGAGCCGGATTGTCGATACCTCGTCATTTCATCTCGGCCTGTTCAACGGTCATCACTATACCCTGATGGTGCGAGTGCAGGATCGGGTGCGGTTGCCGCGCTTGACGGTCGATCTGTCGGAAAATAGTGGTCTGATTGGCTGGATCCGTGAGACTGGCAGAGCGATTCTGGTCGAGGATTTTACCCGCGAGATGGATCGACTGCCGGCCCGCCCCCGTTATCAGAGCGAGCGTCCGCCTCGCTCTGGGATTTACGTGCCGTTGATCGCTGGCGAAACGGTGATCGGTTCGATTTCGGTGCAGAGTTATGAGCCAGCCGCTTTTGATGCCAACGATTTGCGTTTGATTTCCCTGATCGCCGATCAAGCGGCGGTGGCGATTGCCCGCGCTCGCGCCTTCCACGAAGCGCGCCAGCGTGCCAACCAGTTGCAGGCGATTCGCGAGGTGAGCCAGCAGATTACCGCGATCCTCAATCTCGACTTGTTGTTACCCTCGATTGTGCGGCTTATTCGCGAGCGGTTTGGCTACCATCCAGTCCATATCTTTACCGTTTCGCCCGATGATGGCCGGATCTATTTCCGCGCTTCGACCGCTGATGGCGCCGATCTCGAACGGTTGCGCGCGCTCTCACTGCGAGTTGGGCAGGGGCTGGTCGGTGAGGCGGTGCAGCGCGGTGAGCCGCTGTTGGCCGGCGATGTGCTCAGCGATCGGCGCGTGATCCGCGATACGCTGCAAACCCGCTCCGAGCTGGCGGTGCCGTTACGCGTCGGCGCAACCGTGATCGGCGTGCTTGATGTGCAGAGTGATGAGCCGGATGACTTCGATGAAGACGATCTGTTTGTGATGCGCACGCTGGCGGATCAGATCGCGATTGCGATCGAGAGTGCCAATGCCTATACGGCCCAGCAGGAAGAGGCATGGACGCTCAATGCACTGTTACAGATCGCCGAAAACATTGGTCGAGCGACAACGCTGCCCGATCTGTTGGCGACGGTGGTGCGGTTGCCGCCGTTGTTGTTGGGTTGCCCGCGCTGCTACGTTGCACTGTGGGATCGCGAACAGGGTGATTTTGTGGTGCGCGCTGTCTATGGGTTGCCGGTGGCTGCCCGCGCGGCGCTCATTGACACACCGGCGCAGTCGCCCTTTCTGTGGCGTTTACGCGAACGTGCTACCGAAGCTGATCAACCGCGCCCTGAAATGCTCTGGCAAGCGCACGATAACCTTGATCAGTGGCCGGGCTTACTTGCGGTCGCGCAGAGCGGGTCGTTGGTCGGGTTACCGATTAGCGCGCGCAATGCATTACTAGGGGTGTTGGTACTCGATTACAATGACCCGTTTATCTCGCTGAGCGCCCGCCAGCAGAATTTATGCATCGGCGCAGCGGCCCAAATTGCCGGCGCGTTGGAAAGCTTGCTGCTCGCCGCCGAAGCTGCCGAAGCGGCCCGGCTCGAACAAGAGCTGCGCGTGGCCCGCGAGATTCAGCAATCGTTGTTGCCTACCCGTTTACCGGTAGCGCAGGGGTGGCAGATCGACGCGGCGTGGCAATCGGCCCGCTTGGTCGGCGGCGATTTCTACGATTTCTGGCCTCTGCCCGTTGGTGCCGATCCGCCGCGCGAATTGGGCTTTGTGATCGCCGATGTCAGCGATAAAGGTGTTCCTGCGGCTATGTTTATGACTATGGCCCGTTCGTTGGTGCGCGCTGCCGCCCTCGATGGATCGCCGCCGGCCCGCGCTATGGAACGGGCTAATCGCTGGCTCTACCGTGACTCCGAGTCGGGGATGTTTGTCACCCTCTTCTATGCCCGGCTTGATCTGGCCAGTGGTCGTCTGTGCTATACCTGCGCTGGCCATAATCCGCCGCTGGTTTATCGATCGGCGACCGGCGCAATCGAAGAGCTGCGCACTCCCGGAATCGCCCTCGGCGTGCTGGCTGAAGTGACCTTGCACGAAGCTGAAACCGCGCTCGCGCCGGGTGATGTGTTAGTCTGCTATACCGATGGCGTGACTGAAACGGTAAACGAGGTGCTGGTGCCGTTTGATGTGGAGGGGTTGCGTGCCGTTATCAAGACCTATGCCGCTGCGCCGGCAGGTGCGATCGTGCAAGCGATTTTGGCCGCGATTGCCCGCCATAGCCACGGTCAGCCGCCGTTCGATGACATCACCCTCATCGTTATCAAACGCGCCCCATAGCGACGGAGCGCCGCTCTGTTGCTGCGGGACGGCCCAAAAATCGCTCAATCCGCCGAAAGATTGCCTCGCGGTATGGCCCCTCCAACAGCAATTGATGGCCGGTTGCCGGCCAGTAGACGAGTTCGCAACGGGCACTGCCGATCCGAGCGGCAATCATCGCTGCGCTCGCCGGATCAGCAGTTGTGTCGCTCTGGCCGTGCATCAGCAGCGCCGGCGTTCGCACGCGTGGCAATACTTGTCCGGCGGCGGCTAGCGCCAAGCGTAGCTCATCAGCAGCAGCGACCGATACCTTCACCGATCGGCGCAACATTTGTTGGATGGCCGGGTCATCGAGGTCGAGACCGGGCTGGCGCCGCCAGATCGATGCTCGCAGATCGGGGCTGGTGAAATCGGCTTGGGCCAGTAAGTAGAACCATGGCGTCACGTAGCGGGCAATGCCTAACACATTGACCCGCCAATCACCCCCCAGCCGGTAGGGAGTCGCCAACATCACCAGCCGATGCACCGGTCGCTCGGCGGCAAGCAGGGCGGCAAGCGCACCACCGAGTGAAAATCCGATCACCGAGACGGTGGTGTAGCTGGTTGACAGGCGATCAAACGCATACTTGGCTGCGGTCAGCCAGTCAGACCAGCGCACCGGCATCAGGTCTTCGGGTTGGCCGGTGTGGCCGGGCAGGCGCATACCGAACACTGTGTAACCGGCGCCGGCGAGATGCTCGGCAAGGCTACGCATCTCACCGGGATCGCCGACGAAGCCGTGAATCAGGAGGCAGGCGTGCTCGCCGCGCCGCAACAGGTACGGTTCAATCATGCGATACGTAGACCAGTTTGCGGAAGGTATTGATATTGCGTTCGCCAATGCCGGCGATCGCCATAAGTTCATCAACGCTCTTAAATGGGCCGTGCGCTTCGCGGTAGGCAATGATCCGGTCGGCCAGTACCGACCCAATGCCGGGCAGCGCGATCAACGCCTCGCGGTCGGCGCGATTGATATCGATCGGCTCGATGCCGGTTGTCTCGGTGGTTGCCAGCGCAGCAGCAACCGACTCTTCCTCGTGGCTCGGCTCTGGCGCGGTGGCGACCGGTGTTTCGGGTGTAGCCGGCGCCGGCTCTGGGGCAGTCACCGCCGGAGTCGTCACGTCTTGAGTGATGGCAAGCGTGGCGTCCGTTGCCGCGACTGGTTCGGATGATGCTGCCTCAACCGGCTGGGGTGCGACCGTCTCACTTGCACCATTACGTGCAGTAGCCGTGAGTTCAACGGCTGCGGGACTGCGTCGCTCTGGCGGCGCTCCCCGATGGACGCGGGTAGCAACCGGGCGTGGCGCACTAGGCGTATCGCCGCTCGCAGGTGCGCTGGCCGGCGCAGTTTTGGGCGGCGCTCCCCGATGCACACGGGTAGCAACTGGGCGTGGCCCTGCACTAGGCGCCGGAGACGCGGCTGATGGGGGCATTACCGGCGCAGGCGGCGGGCTCGCTGGAGGGGTAAGCGGTAACGTGATTACCGTCTCGCTGCTGCTCTGCATCCGTCGCCAAATGAGGTACCCGATCCCGACAAGGAGAACGACCAACAGCAACTTACGCCACATAGCAGTCTGCCCCCCGTTTCGTATGCGCGGATCCAATCATTCTGTGTCGCAATGCTTGCGTGTGAGCTAGTGAAGTGCTCATTATGACAGGGCGCAAATAGCTTTCTTTAGAGTTGTGTCTATGACTATGCTGTGCTGATCTGTACGAGCGACCGCAGCAGGGCGAGATTCATCCGATCTTCGGCCATATCTTCGCCCTTGGGCGTCTCAATGATCATCGGTAGACCAGCGAAGCGTCGGTCGTTTACCAGCATACGAAAGGCTTCGACGCCGATGCAGCCTTGGCCGATATGCGCATGGCGATCGACTCGGCTGCCCACGTCCTTCTGCGAGTCGTTAAGATGAAAACACTTGACCCGTTCCAACCCAACCAGCCGGTCAAGTTCAGCAAAGGTGGCTTGATAGCTCGCTTCGTCGCGAATGTCGTACCCAGCGGCGAAGATGTGGCAGGTATCAACGCATACCCCTAACCGGTCGTGGTAAGGGATCAACTCAAACAGGCGGGCCAAATGCTCGAAGCGATAGCCGAGCGCCGTGCCCTGCCCGGCGGTCGTCTCAAGCAAGATCATCGTTGTGCCGCCGATCCCTTCCGTCAACAGACGATTAATCGCATCGGCGACGCGGGCCAAGCCGGCCTCTTCGCCAATCCCGGTATGCGCGCCGGGGTGGGTGACGAGGTAAGGGATGTTGAGCTGCGCGCAGCGTTCCAACTCGTCGGCAAAAGCGGCGATCGACTTTTCGCGCAGTTCGTCGGCGGGGGCGGCGAGGTTGATGAGGTACGAGTCATGAACGACGACCGGGTGAATGCCGGTGCGCTCCTGTTCAGCCCGAAATGCTGCCGCTTCTTCCGCTGGGATGGGTTTGGCTGTCCACTGCCGTTCGTTTTTGGCGAAGATTTGCATCGCTTCCAACCCCACTGATTCCCCGCGAGCAAATGATTTCGAGACGCCACCCGAAATAGACATGTGTGCGCCGAATCGCGGCATGGGTATCATCCTCATACATTTCCGCCGGCGAGTACCGGATATTGCAATTATATCACGGCTTGCCGGCAGTGTTTTTGCCTACCGTAGGAACCATTGTGGACACTGGTTTCGGCATGTTTATTTGGCATACCGCAGCGCCTGCGGAGGTCGCGGGGACTTTACCCTCTGCGGTGTATAAGGTTGCGTCGCCCGCTCTGCCGGCAGCGATCCGAGCAGTAGCGCACCTCTTCCCAGCAGCGCGCCCACTTTTTGCGCCATTCAAACGGTCTCCCGCACGCGGCGCAGATCTTGGCCGGCAGTTGGCCTTTGCGTTTGGGAGTGTTGGCTGTCGCGTTGGTGAGTTTGGCGCGGGCCATAGCGAATCCTTTGCCGATCTGTAACGGTTTCATATATAGAGCATGTATAGTGCGGGCCGTCCAGCGCTGCGCACTGTGAGCACGTGTATATGTGTGCCTCTGTTCATCGTCGTACAGATTTATCGCGGTGTCAACCCTATGCTTGAACGAATCCTCAACTGGCTCTTTCCCGACCGTTGCGCTGGTTGCCGGCGGCTGACCGGTGACCTCTTCTGCGCGGTATGCCGGGCGCAGTTACGGCCCTATCCGCCCTTCCCGCCGCCAGTCGGCCTTGACGCGGCGTGGGTGGCGTTTCGCTATGAGGGCGGCTTAGTTTCAGCTATTCACCAGCTCAAGTACGGTCGTCGCCGGCGGGTTGCGCACGTGCTCGGTGATCTGCTGGCCGCTGTCGCCGGCCCGCTCGCTGCCGATGCCCTGATTGCGGTGCCGCTGCACTCCGATCGGCTGCGCGAACGCGGCTTTAATCAGGCCGCCGAGCTGGCTGCGCGCTTGCAACGGCCCGGCAACCCGCCGCTGATCGACGGCTTAGTTCGGGTGCGCGCAACCAACCGGCAGGCCCGGCTCGCCGCCCATGACCGCACAGCTAATGTCAACGGCGCGTTTGTCTGGGTTGGCCACGCGCCGCCGCCGCCCCGTCTCATCCTAATCGATGATGTGCTGACCACTGGCGCGACCCTCGCCGCCGGCGCTGCCGCCTTGCGCGCCGCCGGCGCGCAATCGGTGACGGCGCTTGCCCTCGCCCGCTCGGTGATTGCCAAAACCGGTGTACAATAGAGGTGTCCGCGCATAATCTGCTGTCGTTTGCGAGCTGGCCTCGCCGGGCCGGCTCGATCAGGTGTACAATAGGTATTGTTGTGCATCTAGTTGCGGCTATCCACCATTCGTCTGTCAGGAGGGACGATGATGTCTGACATCGAGCAGCTTTCTGCCGCCCACCAACAATGGGAACAGCACTGTCTCTGGCCGGCCCTCAAGCGCGCCCCTGAACGCACTGGCCCGTTCATGACCACCAGCAGCGCGCCGATCGAACGGCTTTACACCCCGCTCGATCTGGCCCGCAATGGTATGACACCCACCGAACATTTTCTGCGCAACGTCAGCTACCCCGGCCAGTATCCCTTCACCCGCGGTATTCATCCCACCGGCTACCGCGGCAAATTGTGGACGATGCGCATGTTTGCTGGGTTTGGCAGTGCCGAAGAGACCAATGCCCGCTTTAAGTTTTTGCTCGAACAAGGCCAGACTGGGTTGTCGATCGCGTTTGATATGCCCACCCTGTACGGGCGCGATACCGATCACCCGCTGGTCGAGGGTGAGTTCGGTAAGTGTGGCGTGGCGGTCTCGTCGCTGGCCGATATGGAGATTCTGCTCGATGGGTTGCCGCTCGATCAGGTAAGCACCTCAATGACGATCAATTCGCCGGCGGCGATGATTTGGGCGATGTATCTGGTGGTGGCCGAGAAGCGCGGCATTCCGTGGACGCAGTTGCGCGGCACAATCCAGAACGACATCCTCAAAGAGTATATTGCCCAGAACGAGTATATCTTCCCGCCTGAGCCGAGCATGCGCTTGGTGGTCGATACCATTGAGTTCGCTTCGCGCCACGTGCCACAGTGGAACCCGATCAGCGTTAGCGGCTACCACATCCGTGAAGCTGGCAGCACCGCCGTGCAAGAGCTGGCCTTTACCTTGGCCGATGGCTTTGCTTACGTCGAAGCAGCTCTTGAGCGCGGCCTAGACATTGATGAGTTTGCGCCACGGATCAGCTTCTTCTTTAACGCCCACAACGACTTCTTCGAGGAGATTGCCAAATACCGGGCGGCGCGCCGGATTTGGGCGCGGGCGATGCGCGAACGGTACGGCGCAAAGAACGAGCGCTCGTGGTGGCTGCGCTTCCATACTCAAACTGCCGGTTGTTCGCTCACTGCGCAGCAACCCGAAATCAACATAGTCCGCACCGCGATTCAAGCGCTGGCTGCGGTGCTCGGCGGCACGCAGAGCTTGCACACCAATTCAATGGACGAGGCGCTGGCGTTGCCGTCGGAAAAGGCGGTCACGATAGCGCTGCGCACGCAGCAGATTATTGCTTACGAGAGCGGTGTAGCCAACACCGTCGATCCACTGGGCGGCAGCTATTTCGTCGAGGCGTTGACTGACCGTATGGAGCGCGAGGCGCAGGCGATCTTCGACGCGATCAATGCCCAAGGCGGGGTGATTGCCGCCATCCGCAACGGCTACTTCCACCGCGAGATTGCCGATGCCGCCTACCGGTATCAGCAAGAGATCGACCACGGCGAGCGGATTATCGTTGGCGTCAACGCTTTCCAAGATGACGAGCCGTTGGAGATTCCGATCTTGCAGATGGATCCCGAAGGCGAAAAGCGGCATCTCGAACGGCTTAACCGCGTCCGTCGTGAGCGCGATCAAGAGTTGGTCGCTCGTCGGTTGGCCGAACTCCGCGCCGCCGCGCAGGGCAACGAGAACATGATGCCAGCCATTCTCAATTGCGTGCGAGCATATTGCACTCTCGGCGAGATGTGCGATGTGCTGCGTGAGGTATTCGGCGTCTACCAGCAAGATACTGTGATTGTGTAAGCCAGTGATGGCCGAGCGGTCTGTGGAGAGCGTGCAGCAAGATAACTGTTGCACGCTCTGTTTCTCCTCACCTTATGAGTCCCAGACAAACGGAAACAACATCAACGATGCAGTGAACGTCACTACTACATACGCTAGCAAAAAGCGGATCGGCCCAACCACCACATCAACCGCCACATTTTCAAGCGCCTGCGCCGTACCTTGAATGGCAATAATCAGCGGCGCTACCAGCAACGGGAAGGCCAGCACGGCAAAGAGTGCGCCTTTGAAGCTGGCGCGGGCAATGATTGCGGCAATAATCGTGGTGGCTGAAGTGAGGGCCAACCCGCCGGCGGCCAGCATCACACTAAACGCGAGTGGGCTGCCGACCTTCACCCGTAGCAAGACGATAAAGAGCAGGGTAGTGATGGCGCTCAGCACCATCACCAGCGTCAGGTTGAACCAAAACTTGCCCAGAAACACCGCCGTGGGTGAAGCCGATAAGCGTAAGGCTGCCATCGTCCGCGCCTCTTCTTCGTAGACAAAGCTGCGCGAGAGGCCGTTGAGTGCAGCGAACAGCAACGCAATCCACAGCAGCGCCGATTGAATCAGCAGCGCCTCTTCAGTGCGTCGCATGCCAAGGAAGCCAACGCCAAGGCTGACCGCAGTGGCGGCGCTGACCGCAAAGAGCAGCAGGGTGTTGATGGCGTAGCGCGTGCGTAGTTCGCAGGCGATGTCTTTACGGAAGATCGCCCACGCGGCGCGGAGCGTCGCGCTGATCCCGCTCGGCGGCGGCGCAGGGATGTCGGTAAGAGTGGTTTCTTGTTCGATCACGGTTATGTCTCAATCGGGGTGCCGTATGCCTCGCTCGCCCTGACTACCCCCTAGTCGTAGGATGAGATCAGCGTAGCGCAGCTCGCGCGGGTCGTTGGTCGCGATTACCGTGAGGCCATGCCGACGTTGATCGGCGATGATCTGATCAACCACCGCCGCCCCCTGCTCATCGAGCGTCACCGTCGGCTCGTCAAGCAAGAGCACCGGCGGGCGGTGGAGCAGGGCAAAGGCATAGCGTAGGCGTTGCGCCATCCCTGACGAATACGCCGCCAACCGGTCATCGCCGCGTTTGCCCAAGCCAACCCGTGTGAGCAGCTCGTACAGCGCAGCGTCAGAAATGGCCAATCCGCGCACGCGGGCAAAAAAGCGCAGATTCTCGATCCCGCTCAATTCACGGTAGAGCGCCAAATCAGGTGCGACCCACCCGATCAAATGGCGCGCGTCACGCGGATCGAACCGGGTGCCGCCGGCTTCGTAGTAGGCTACACCAGACGTTGGCGCCTGCAAACCGGCCAATATCCGTAACACGGTGCTTTTGCCGCTGCCGTTGGGTCCGCTAACCACCAACACCTCGCCCCGGTGAAGGGTAAAGCTAATATCGCGCACAATCGTGCGCGCGCCATACCCTGCGCTGAGTTGCGAAACATGAAGCTGCATACAGTGTCCGGTCGTGTTGCGTGGCTGCTCGGCCCGCGCCGTATGCAGATTATACCAATTCTTGGCCGGTTGCTGTGTGTAAGGTGGGGGGGATGCATACCACACTGTCATTGCGAGCCGCGCTATGTGCGGGGCATAGCACTGTGTGTCATTGCAAGCTGCTGGAGGCGGCGAAGCCATCTCCTGCTCTTGCGAGATAATCCCCCACAGCAGGAGGTGATGGCTGCGGGGGCTGTGCCCCTTCGCGATGACAACATAGCGGGCGGCGCGGCCCCCGCAGCACATCGAACAAGCCGGCATTCCCGCGTGAGAGATGCCGGCCTGAGAGCGAGCTGTGCGCTGCTACATTCTTCCCGGTGGCAGGGCAGAATGTGGCGCTGGTGGCGTCGGTCGCGGTGGTGGCGGTGCTTCGCTACCGTCGATGGAGTTGCTGCGTTCAGTCACTGGCGGCGCCGGTGGTTCGACCCGTGGCAGCGTAGCGCTGGTTGATTGCTTTGGATCTAGTTTGGGCGCGGTGGTGATCAGATCAGGCTGTTGCAAGAACCTCAACAAAATCTCATGGAAGCGATCGGCTTCATCTACAAACGGGAAGTGGCGGCTCTGCTCCATGCGCACCACCTGCGCCATTGGCACATAGGTAAAGAGTTGGAGTTGGTTGGGGTTGACAATATCGTCGCGCGCGCCATGCACTACCAGCGCCGGCACGCGCAACTTGTCGAGCATCGGGGTCAAATCGGTTCGCCACATCGAATGGATCGCGCCGCGGATGGTGTCGGCAGTGGATTTGGTGCTGTCTTCGAGCACCTCATCCACTTCGGGGTCGAGCGAGTCGCCGAAGAAGAAGCGAAAGAGGGAGCGGCGCAGCCATGGTCGGCGGGCGAAGAACTCGGCGAAGAATGGCCGGTCAACGAGCTTCAGCATCCACGAGAGTGCGTCGCCGTTGATCGGCGCGCCAACGGTGACTACGCGAGTGATTCGTTCGGGGTGTTCGATCGCTGTCTTCATCGCAACCATGCCGCCCATGGAGTGACCAACTAGCGCCGCCCGCTCGATTCCCATTGCATCGAGGAAGCGGATGACCTGATTGGAATAGCCTTGGATCGTCGGCATTTCGTTGGTGCGCGACTCGCCGAAACCCCAAAAGTCAAATGAGTAGGTGCGGAAATGGTGCGAAATAACCTCCATTGAGGTGTACCAATAGCGCCAACTGCCAAGCCAGCCATGGAGGAAGACGACTGGCCTCCCGCGTCCGAACACTTCATAATGCACCCGCTGATTGTCAATGACGATGATGCTCATGCTGGCCTCGCCGTTGAGGAAGAATTCACTGCGCGGGCGCGCAACTGGGCGACGCTCGTTTCGCGTTCGTGCAGCGACCGGCGCAGCCGCCATTGCAAGGTGGCAATATCTTCAGAGATGCTACGCAGGTGCGCCATCTCTTGCTCGAGCTCTTCCAATAACGCACGTGCTTGCAAGCCGGCGGAAACCGCCGTGCGTTCGGTTGAAAGGTGAGCGATTCGCTCTTGAATGGCAGCCAAGAGGCTGAGCAAGTTGGCCCACGCTTCGTTATCATTGACTTCGTGCTGGCGTTGCTGCTGGCCACGCGCTTCAATCCAGCGTTGAATTTGCTGTTGCAGCGCCGTGATCCGCTCTTCCAACTGGCGCACCGCCGTCATATCTATCTCGCCGCCGGCCCGTTGTGGCGGGGTTGCCGTGAGTTGGGTGAGTTGTTGTTGCAAATTGGTCATCGCCGCGCTGAGCTGTGATTGTCGTTGCATTACTGCTTCCTGCTCGTTGAGCATATCGAGCAGCATGAGGCGCAGTTGCGACGATTCTTGTTCGCTCCGCGCCGCCTGTTGCTGCAGCAGATGCGGCACATACCAGAGTAGGATAAAAAGCAGCGTGATGATGGCAATACCGAGCGCGACAAAGAGTGCAGTCATAGCAATCCTCCTGATCTCCGCTCGTAGTATACCGTTATCTGGCAATGATGAGCTAGATCAGCGGATGACATCTCGATTACGCGCCCATACCACTCGCTCTCGTCCGGCAAGATCACGCTGAATGCCGATCTCGGCCTGCGGCATGGCTTGATGAAGTAAGTGTACCACAGCTTCAGACTGCCATGCGCCGATCTCTAATAGTATAGCTCCCTGCGGTTTGAGGTATGCCGGCGCGGCAGCGATTAACCGGCGGTAGCAGTCAAGCCCATCTGGGCCGCCATCGAGGGCGAGGTGCGGTTCGTAGCGGTAGACGCCTTCTTCGATCTCGTTGAGAATCGTGTAGGGGGGATTGCTGACGATCAGATCAACCGGGCCGGGTAGCGGTTCCAGCAGATCACCTTCGAGCAGCGTCAGGCGATCTTGCAGGTGGTAGCGCGCGATATTGGCGGCAGCGACCTCTAGTGCGCTAGCGCTCAGATCGACCCCATAGAGGATCGCATGCGGCAGATGCATGGCTAGCGCAATCGCGATCGCGCCGCTGCCGACGCCAACATCGGCGATTGTCAGCGGTGCATTGCCGTACCGTCGCGCCTCAGCAAGCACCATCTCAACCAACACTTCAGTTTCAGGACGGGGAATGAGCACGCGCCGGTCAACCAGCAGGTCAATGCCAAAGAATTCGCGGTGGCCGGTCAGATAGGCTACCGGTTCGTGCGCGGCGCGACGGGCTACTAACGCGGCAAAGATCGCCTGCTGTTCAGGGGTAAGCGCGTAGTCGCGCTCGGCGACCACTTTCGCTCGCGACCATCCCAACGTATGAGCAAGGAGCAGCTCAGCATCGAGGCGGGCCGTCGTGCTGACGGCCCGCAACTGTTCAGCGGCAGTGCGTAGCGCGTGTTGGATCGTGACTGTGTCGCTCAATCTAATCGCCGTTCGCTAAAATCACGCCCGTCGAACGACAGCAAGCGACGTTTCTCGTCAATGACCGTCTCAAGATGAACGGGGCGCGTCCAAATCTTGAAGAGGTTGCGCATCGTCTCGCGGGCGTAATCTATCTTCAGATCAACGCCTTCGTGGCGGTGGCGCAAGTACAGTTCGCCGCGATTGCCGTAGTTGCCGTCTTCGACGAGGATTACCGGCTGGCCGAAGTTGGTGAGCCGGAAGAGCAGCTTCTCTTTGACCTCTTTAAACTCGCGGGAAGCGATTTCGTAGAGGTCAGTGTCTCGATTATAGCGGAAGGTGAAGAGCTTCTGTTCCATCACGAATTCCGGCGTGAGGAATTCGTCGATAAAGGTGACATCGTTATAGAGCCGGCGCACCTCGAAGATCTTTTGGCGGCCAAGGCCGAGCTGCTTATCCCACGAGCGTTTGAGCCGGATATCGTCACACTCTTCGTACTCTTTCCCAAACTTGCCCTTATTCCAGCGATCTTCGATATCACGCAGCAATTCCAAGCCTAATTTGTACGGATTGAGTCGCCCACCGCTGGTCGCCACCACTCCCGAATGGAGATCGGCGAACGAGATGATTTCAGCCGCCGACGCGACGCGCTGGGTCATGATTGTGCTGTGCCAGTAGCTATTGTGGTTGATGAACCCTTGGGCAACGTAGCGATGGGTTTCGGTAACTGAGATGTCGTAGACATCGGCGGTGCCGTGCTCGATAGCGACGACCTCATCGGCCCATGCCGTTGGCGCAGCGGGGGTGGTGAAAGCTTGTTCCAGCGCAGCAGCGTCCGCAATGTGCAGGATCGCGCCGTTGCGTTGCGCCATCACGCCAAGGTTTAGCAGCAGCAACTGCCCGGTTGCGGCTTGTTCAGCATCGGCGCAGGTTATCAGCAATTGCTTGCCATCTAATTGGCCGGCGTTAGCGCAGAAGGCGCGCAGGAAGGCAACCACCTGCGGGCGCGGCGAGCGGCAGATTGCAGCGAGCGCGCGCCGGTCGGGGCGAGTGGCGCAATGCGCGCCAAGCTGGGCAGCCAACGGCTCATCAACCACGGTCGCTGGTGCGCACCGGTAGCCGTGGCGACGGGCTGGGTAGGCATCGGTGTGCGCCATTGCCGGTACACGCGCCATTGCGGCAACCCGCTTGAGCAGCGAGCGGCGGCGGAGGGTGGCCGGCGCGGTAGCCCACAGCTCGGTACCGCCAGCGATCCGCACCTGATCGCCAATGTGCAGCGCATCGAGCCGCCGCCATTCGCCATTGGCGAGCAGAATGCGATGGTTGTGCGAACCAGAAAGCGTCAAGCCGGCGCGGGTGCGGATAGTGACCGTTGGGTAGGCGGTAAAGACATTCCAGTCGTAGATCGTCTGCGCGCTTTCGCCATCGCTGATGCGGGCGCGGTGGCGCTGCTCCACTACGTCACGTATCGGGATCAGGCCGCGGTCAGTAATGATCAAACTCTCGCCGGTCAGGCAGGCCCAACCCTCATTGAGAATCTTGGTCATGCCCTGTGGCGCGAAGTAATAGGCCTCATCACGGATAATCTCCAGCACCGTATGCTGCCAGCTCTCGAGCGGAGCAAAATTCATCAAGAACAGCAGCACATCGCGCTGCGGATTTTCGGGGAAGCGGCGCTGGCGGGCGCGCTCCTCTTCGAGTTTGCGCCGCTGCCGTTCCAGAAACTCTGGCGGGTTAATGTAATCGCGCATATACTCGCGCTCGACCGGCAAGCCCTCGACCACCGGCGGCTCTTCGTCGTTAACGATCGGGCGCGGCGTGACGGCTTCGGGGCGGCGGATGTAGGGCGCATGGTAGTCGATCAGATTTTCCAGCGATAAGCAGGTATCAATAAACTCTTCCACCTGATCGTAGCCGATCCGGTCAATGATACGCTGGATGCGGGCGGCGTGGTTTGCCATGGTATCAAGCATCTTACGATTGGTGTGGGCAAACCACATATTGTTCTTGAAGAAATCGACGTGGCCGGTCACGTGAGCCATCACCATCTTCTGGGTCACATCTTCGTTGCCTTCGAGCAGATAGGCATACGCAGGATTATTGTTAATGACCATTTCATAAATGGTGCTACCGGCCCAGATATGGCCCTTCAGCAACTGATCGTACTCCATGCCGAAGCGCCAATGCGGATAGCGGGTCGGGAAGCCGCCGAACGCCGCCGTCTCATAGAGCGTGCGGTAATCGAGCACTTCGTAAATGATGGGGAAGAAATCGAGGCCGTATTCACGGGCAATCTGCTCGATCTCTTGGCGCGCCTGTTCGAGATGAGCGGGAAGGCGGGTACTCTTCATACGCACACCAGAGCAATAGAGCGATCAGCGGCCTTTGCCGAGGAAGGCGCGGATCGCGTCGTAGATATCGTCACGATCGGCAATTTCAGCGATAACCACTCGGTCGTCGCCGCGCAAATACTCTTCAAGATCGTGGGCAAAGCGACCTGAACCGTAGAGCGAGCGGACCTGACCGTAGCAGAACAGATTCACCTTGGGCAATAGCTCGCGCTTAAGCAGCTCAACGCACTCACGGGTATCACCGCCGCCCCAGTTATCGCCATCAGAAAAATGGAACGGATAGATATTCCATTCAGTAGCCGGGTATCGCTCGTCGATCAAGCGATTACAGAGCTTATAGGCCGACGAAATCTTGGTGCCGCCGCCTTCACGAATATGGTAGAAGGTTTGCTGATCGACCTCCTTAGCAGCGGCATCATGCACAATATAGCGAATCTCGATCGACTTATACTGCGAGCGCAGCCACGTCTCGATCCAAAACGCCGTCATGCGCACCAACTCTTTTTGTTCGGCCCCCATCGACCCCGACACGTCCATCATATAAATAATGACGGCGTTGCTTTCGGGCATCAAAGTCTCTTTCCACGAGCGATAGCGCATATCCTCGGGAATAGGCACCACGACCGGATCGTCGAGGTTATACTCACCGGCAGCAATTTGGCGGCGGAGCGCCTCGCGATAGGTGCGTTTAAAGTGACGCAGCGAGTTGGGGCCGGTGCGGCGAATGCCGCTGTATTTATCCTTCTCGCTGATCAGATTCTTCTTGCCTTTAGGCTGAATATTGGGCAGTTGCAGCTCTTCGCCGAGTATCTGGGCCAGCTCCTCGATGGTGATATCAACTTCGAGGATATGCTGGCCGGGTTCAGCGCCGGCCTGCCCCGTGCCTTGTTGACCATCACCTTGCGCGATCGGATCGCCGACGTCGCCATCACCCTGCCCGACGCCGCCACTCTGTTTCGCGCCATAGCGGAATTGGGGGATGTCGATCTGCGGTATGGGAATGCTGACGTAGCGTTTGCCCTGCCGCCCGATCAACTCTCCCTGCGACATATACTTGCGCAGGTCTTTTTTGATGCGACCGCGCACAATCTCGCGAAAGCGGCTCAGGTCGCGTTCAGCGCGTTTCATTGACATCGACATAGACGGCACCCTGCGATGAGTTGAGAGCACTACATCCTACGTAGCAACGATAGGTCGCTGCGAGGAACAAGGCATGCCTTGCCCCTAGCAGCGTGGTATAGCCTTGCCCTTACCGGCGTGTATCGCCGCGGGCGAAGATCGAGGCCACGTAGTTGAGCACATCGGTCGCCGACTGCTCGTTGTAGCCGAAGTCGCGGATCAGGCGCGCCTTGACCACATCGATCTTCTCTTGGGTATCTTTATCAATCACCCGCGAGACGAGTGAGGTGAGCTTGATGCTGTCCTTCTGATCCTCGAACAGCTTCAGCTCGAGCGCTTTGTGCAGCCGCTCGTTGGTGCGGTAATCGAAGGTCTTGCCTTCGATTGCCAGCGCGCCGATGTAATTCATGATCTCGCGGCGGAAGTCATCTTTGCGCGACTCGGGAATATCGATCTTCTCTTCGATGCTGCGCATCAAGCGCTCATCGGGTTCTTCGTACTGGCCGGTGTAGCGATTACGCACCTTCTCGCGTTGGGTGTAGGCTTTGATGTTGTCGATGTAGTTGGCGCACAGGCGCTTAATCGCTTCTTCGTCAGCCGAAATTGCGCGTTGCACTTCGTTTTTCACAATCTCGGTATACTCCTCGCGCACGACGGCTAGCAGGTCGCGGTAGCGTTTGCGCTGCTCTTCGTCGGTGATAAGTGCATGGTTCTTGAGACCGCTCTCTAGCTCATTCAGCACCATAAAGGGATTGATATAACCCTCTTCCTGATTGCTGACCAGCGCATTCGAGATCTTGTCTTGGATGTAGCGCGGCGAGATGCCCTCCATCCCCTCGCGCACCGCCTCTTTACGCAGCTCCTTGATGTTATCCTCGGTGAAGCCGGGCAACGTCTTGCCGTTGTAGAGCTTCAGTTTCTGCAACAGGGTCAGATTGGGCTTCTTCGGCTCTTCGAGACGGGTGAGCACAGCCCACATCGCCGCCATCTCGAGCGTATGCGGTGCAATATGGACGCGCACCTTCTTGCGATTGAAGTCGCGCTCGTAGATGCGCACCTCGTCGCGCAAGCGAGTGACGTAAGGAATGTCGATCCGCACGGTGCGGTCTTTCAACGCCTCCATGAACTCGTTATTCTCGAGGCGGCGGTATTCCGGCTCGTTAGTATGGCCGATGATCACCTCATCAATGTCGGTTTGCGCAAACTTCTTCGACTTGATACGATGCTCTTGCGACGCGCCGAGCAAGTCGTAGAGGAAGGCGACATCGAGCTTGAGCATCTCGACAAACTCGATGATGCCGCGGTTGGCGATATTAAACTCGCCGTCGAAGTTAAAGGCGCGCGGGTCAGAGTCCGAGCCGTAAATCGCGATCTTGCGATAATTAATATCGCCGGTCAACTCGGTGCTATCTTGGTTCTTCTCGTCTTTGGGCTGGAAGGTGCCGATCCCGACCCGATCCTGCTCGCTAAAGACCAGCCGGCGGACGCGCACATGGTTCATGACCTTGAGCCAATCGCCGTCGTAGCGCTGCATCAGCTCGCGGAAGTGGAAGCGGCAGACCGGGCAAAGGTCGCCTTCGATCCGGATCTGGCGATCAGGGTCGAGATTCTCGTTCAGCCGCTCGATAAAGCTGGCGCGTAGATCGCGCGGGATCAGGTGTAGCGGCTCTTCGTGCATCGGGCACTTTTCCCATTCCGATTCGGGTACCTGTCGCCAATCGAACGTGTCATGGTTTTCGATCACGCCGGGGTACCAGTCGTAGGTGTATAATGCGCCATCTTCGGTGCGTGAATAGTGCTCAAGACCACGCTTAAGCCGGCGCACGATGGTTGACTTCGATGAGCCAACTGGGCCGTGCAAGAGCAAGACGCGCTTTTCGGTGCCGTAGCCGCGGGCAGCGCCTTTGAAGAAGTTAACCAACCGCATGAGCGGAATCTCAAGCCCGAAAACGGCATCATCGCCGTCAAACGACTCGTCAGAGAAGAATTTGTAGCGGATGAGCCGCTTCTTGGCGTCAATAAACTCTTCGGTGCCATACGACATAATCATGTCGTAGACCCGTTGAAAGGCGTTGCGAGCAACTTGCGGCTTGCGGGCGACAATGTCGAGATACTCGGCAAAGGTACCGCGCCAGTTGAGCTGCTGAAATTGGCGGCGATCCTGCTGCTCGCCAATCATCTTCATCAGCTCGAAACCGGATAGGGTCATGTTCATACGTCCTCCTGCTGAGGAATGTCCCCGCCGGCGTTCCGGCGGAGCGTTTGATGGGTCGCGGACAACCATCATCTGCGTGGTGATGCAAGGCCACAACCGGGATGCCAACGTGCAGGGTGCGAACTGGCAGAAACGCGGCGGTGATGCCGCATGCCAGTGAGCTCGCGCGCCGTATGTGACAGCTTTGCGTGCTCTGGGAAGCGGAACGAGGAATCTTTCAGGTGAAGGTATTATAGCAAGGTGTCTATTGTCCGTCAAGGACTTTATGTCGTGTTGATCATTTGTTCAAGGAGGCGCATCAATGACGAATGTTGATATTGCGATTTTTGTGGCGCTAGGATTATTTACGATTCTAGGTCTGTATTGGGGTCTGATCCGGCAGGTGCTGGCCGTGGTGGGGGTCGTGGTCGGGTTTATGCTGGCCGGCCAATATGGGACGGAGGTGGCGGTGTGGCTGGGCTCGGTCATTACCGATCCGAATCTGGCGCAGGCGTTAGGCTTTATTGCGGTGTTGTTGCTGGTCAGCAACGTTGCCAGCCTGATTGCGTCGCTCTTGCATTCGATGGCCGGTTTGATGTTTCTCGGCTGGCTCGACCATTTGTTGGGGGCGGTGCTGGGGTTGGTGCAGGGGGTGATCACGGTAACGGCAGTGTTAATCGTGTTGGTGGTGTTTCCGGTTGATCCGTGGAGCGGGTGGTTGCGCAGTTCACTGCTAGCAGGTTGGCTGTTGCGGCTAGGGGAGCCGCTGACGCTGTTGCTGCCGGAGCTGTTTGCGGCGGCGGTGCGTACCTTCAACGAGTTTGGCATCTTGCCCTAAAGAAGGGCAACATGACGAACGTCAAGACGCAGAGGAGATAAAGACGCAAAGGAGATCCCCGCAAAGGCGCAAAGAGATGTTGTGTACGTAGAGTGCAGCGGGCCATGAGTCATTCTTATCAGGCCGCTCACGCTATGTCTACATATTCTCACATCTTCATCGCTTTGTATCGACTCCGCTGCGTCTTTGCGCGAGCTTAGCGTACAACGCCTCGTAGCGCGGCAGCAGGCGATCGGCAGCGAATCGTTCGCGGGCGGCGGCGCGGGCGGCAGCGCCGATCCGCTGGCGGGTGACGGGGTCGTTGAGCAAGCGGACGATCCATTCCACCATTGCCGGCAGGGTCGGAGCGAGGATGCCGGTTTCGCCATGCGTGATGATATCTGGCGTGCCACCGGTCGGCATCGCCACAATCGGCGCGCCCAGCGCCGCCGCTTCGATCAATGCCCGCGCCAACGGCTCGCCCCAGTTCGAGGGGAAGATCAGCAGATCACAACGGGCCGTGAGCCGGAGCAGTTCGTCGTGTTCAACCCATGCCAGCACCCGTCCGGGCAGGCCGCTGGCTTTCAGCGCCGCATCAATCGCTGGACGCAGCGCGCCATCCCCGGCGATCAACAGGGTCAGCGGCGGCAACTCGGCCCGGCGGGCGGTCAGCGCCGCAATCAGCTCGATCAGCAAGCCAGCGCCTTTGTTGGCTTCCAACTTGCCGGCAAACAGCACCAGCGCCCCCTCCCACGTGATCTGGGGCGCAGGAGCGGCGATTGCATCACTGGCGGTGATGTCAACCATGTTGGGCAGCACGTGGATGTGGGCTGGGTCAACCATGCTGGCCAGCCGGCGGGCGATGTAATGGCTCGGCGCGATCACTGCATCTGCCTGTGCAAGCAGGGCTGTGCGCGCCGCGACATGCGATTGCATATAAGGTATGGCGAGCATGGCCAGCGTACCGCGCAGCGGGCCGAGGCGGGCGACCAGATCGGTGGCGAGCGCCGTCCACGAGCCACCCGGATGCGGAATGCGGTTGCCGTGCAATCCGGTGGCGAAATAGTCCCACGGCCAATGATCGCGCACCGTTACCACCACCGGCGCCTTGAGCGTGGTGCGGGCGAGGACAGCGGCGGCGGCGGCTTGGGTGTGCTGGGCATGGATGACCTCAACCCCACCGATCTCGTGGCCAGTGGCGATGATGGCTTGCGCCAGCCGCGGCCAGAACCGTTCGTGGCGAAAGTAGTTTTGTACAAAGGGCAGCGACGGCGCGTAGTATGGCACGCGCCGGACGGGCAAGCCATCAACCCAATCGACCAATGGCCGCCGGCAAGGGTGGCGGCAGGGCACGATGAGCTGCACTTGATGACCACGAGCGTGCAATCCGGTGGCAAGGGCGTGCGTGCTCCACGCCGCGCCGCCGCGCCCGTCGGGCGGGAAGACATCGGATGGCATGAGAATGCGCATTCTAGTACACTTCAGCATCTATTCGTGAGCGACTGCTTCCCGCACTCGTTGGGGTTGTTTCGCACCGCACCCGATGACAACGATCTAGGGGTTCGCCAGAGGCCCGCGCTCTCTGGCAGTCCATCGCTCGTCGCGAACAGGAAAGCTTATCGGGGGTACGAGCGCAACACGGCTCCACCTAGCCCGCCTGCTTGCTCAACTTCTCAACTGCGACGGCAAGATCGGAAAACGCGCGTTGCAGCTCGATCAACTGCTCTTGCTGAGCGCGCACAAAGCGGATAAACGGCGCATTGCGCTCGCGAATCTGCAAGATAGTGCGCTCGCTCTCGCGCTCGATCTGCTCGCGCAGCTCGGTGCGCAACTGGTTGCGCACCTCGTCGATCTTCTTGCGGATCGTCTCTTTGGCTTGGCGACGTTTGGCCGGCAAGATCGCCAACCCCAGTCCGGCAACGGTCAGCGCCGCCAGAATGCCGGTCATATCGAGCAAGACGGTATGGAAGAGGGCGACAAGGGTTGCGCCCAACCCCAACGCACCTACACCGGTGATCGCAGTCGCCGCGACCGAAGACTGCACTTCAGTGGCAAGTTGGTGCGCTTCGGCCTGCCGGTTATAGCCGGCCATCGCCGTCTGCGCCGCTTGGCCGATGCTCTCAAGCAGGGCTTGCCGGTTGTAGGCAAAACTGCCGCCGACGCTGCCGAGCATCCGATCGCGATGAGCCTGCGCGCGCTGTTGGATAAACTCATCAACGCTCTGTTGCAAGCGCAGATTCTTTTCCATCAACCAGTCGATCAGTTGTTGGATGCGCTGGTCGAGTTGTTGGTAGGCATCGCCGATCACTTCTTGCTCGAACGCGGTGCGCAACCGGTTGCCGTCGATGAGTTCGCGGATGCGGCTGAGCCGGATCGTCTCGTCGCAGAAACGATCGCCACGCTCTTGAATTGTGGTCAGCACGCGATCGATCTCGGTGAGATGATACTCGGCGTCTTGTTTCAATTCATCGCCAAAGAGAGCTAGTTGGCGGTCGATCTGGTCAATTGCCTGAATATCATCACGCAGGGTGACGAGGCGCGCTTCGGTGGCTTCGAGATACTTGGTCGTAATCCGACGGGCTACGCCGAGTGGCGAGAGCACCTTGAGGCGAAAGCGGGTCTCTTCATCGAGCGTATCAACCACGAAATGTTCGATGGCCGCCATCCCGCTGGCTTGCCACTGCTCGACCGCGGTTTCGCCAGCTTGTTGGCGGGCCTGCAAAGCGCGGCGAGCCGAGACCATAAACAACTCGGGTGATTGTTCGAGCACCCGGTTGACATGCTCACGGACAAACTGGGCCACTTGGTCTTGTTCGGCGGGAGTGAGGATGTCGGCTTTGTTGATCACCACGACCACCTTCTTCCCCCACTCTTTGATCAACTCAAGAAACGCGCGTTCGCTCTCGGTAAACGGGCGATCAGCCGATGTCAGAAAAATGACCAGATCGGCGCGCGGGATATATTCACGGGTCAACCGCTCGTGTTGGCGGATGACGGCATTGGTGCCGGGGGTGTCAACCACGGTCAATTGGCGCAGCATCTCGGCGGGATAATGGTGCAGACGCAAACCGGGTTCGATCAGTTCATCGAACGGTTCATCGCCATACTTGAGTAACGTAATCGCATCGGTAGTAGGGGTAACGCCTTCGGGCAGCACCTGCGCACCGAGCAGCGCGTTGAGAAAGGTCGATTTACCGGAATTAAACTCGCCAGCGACCACAATCAGAAACAGCTCGCGCAAGCTGGCGCGACTGCCGGCAAGCGCATTACGGTCAGAGGTCTCAACATCAGAGCCGAACCGGTCGAGCGCCTCCTCGATCCGTTGCAAGAGCGCATCGAGTTCATTCAGCAGCGCATCTTGCTGTTCGGTCGTCAAGCGGCGGCGGCGAAAGAGACCGAAGGGCAGAGTAATCACGTTGCTCCTCACAAGGGTATTTAACCGGCGCGCCTTAGACGCCGAGGTTGCGGGCCACAACTGCCAGCGCCGCTAGCGCCAAGGCAAGCCCGACGACGCCGTACAACAAGCCGGGCGCAAGATTAGCCCGATCCCAGAGTGCATTGCGGCGAGGTGGGCCGCTAGTCTCGATCCGGCGGCCACGCCAATAGGTCACACGGGTGGGTGTCCGACCGCCGGGCAATGAGATGCCAAGCGTCCGCGCTGCCTGATAGAGCAGCCAGCCAGCGGGCAAAGCTAACGCCAGCGCCGTAAGCGGCCACGGCAGGCTGCGGGTATTAGCAAGCACAATGATAATAGCAAACAATGCGATCCAGCGCCAATCGAAGCGGAGGGCAGGCATAAGCTTCTCCTTTCCCGATATGGCGCATGATAACACATGTAGAGACGCACCCGCGAAGAGCGTTGTGACTGAGGATCACACGACCTGATGTAGCGCCTGTGAAACTAACGGCGCTAGCTCGCGCAGCTCAATAGGTTTGGCTGCGTACAGCTCAACACCGAGCGCCTGCATTCGCGCGCGCAAGCCGGGAGTGTCATAGGCAGTGAGCGCAAGGATTGGCAGGTAGGGCCGATAGGTACGCACTGCCCGGATCAAGGCGGCGGCTGCGCCATACGGGCTAGGATCGACAATCAGCAGATCAACGTTGCCGTTGGCGCATGCGAGCCATGCTTCGTTGGCGTTGGTTGTCGCCTGCACAATCACCTCATCGCCAAGCAATGCCTGCAAGCCACGCTGGGTGACGAGTGCTGCGGTTGGATCGTCGTCGTATATCTGAATGCGATAAGCCGCCATGGTACCAGCTTCCAGATTGTGGAGTGTATTGGTAGTAGCAGAAGGCCATACTCTGACCTTAATGCTACTCGGTTGCTGCGCGATCGGCGAGACCTGAGGCAACAACGTGCAGTAGTGAAGCGATAACAAAGGCGGTTATCACTTTGTGATATTTTTCATTAACCCTAGATAAGCAGAATAAGCCTCTGAGATTGGATCGGCCATCGCTAGTAGGGGCAGTTGATTGACCGGTGCCGGCCTCGGTACGTTGGCATGCAGCTCTGCCGCATGCCAACTGAGCCTATCCGATCAGCTTGCCGTGAGTGGCGGTTCCAACGGCAGCAGAATGGTAAAGGTTGTGCCCACGCCGGGCTGGCTGTCAACCGTAATCCGTCCGCCGTGTTGGGTAACGATGTGGGCGCTGATCGCGAGACCAAGGCCAGTGCCGTGCGGTTTGGTGGTATAGAACGGCTCGAACAAATGGGGAATATGTTCTGGGGCAATACCCACGCCGGTATCGGTAATCGAAATAGCGAGCGTGGCGGGTGCGCCGGCACGGGCAGCAATTAGCTCGCTGCTAACGGTCAATTCACCGCCGCTCGGCATCGCATCGCAAGCGTTCAAGATCACGTTCAGAAAGACTTGGCGCAGTTGATCGGCGTGGGCCACAATCGGAGGCAGGTCGTTGGCCAAGCGTGTATGCACAGTGACGTGATTATGGCGCAGATGGGTCGTCACCAATTCGAGCGTCTCGCGCAGCAGGGCATTGATATTAGCACTGGTCAACTCGCCACGTGATGGGCGATAGAAATCGCGCATGCGGGTGATGATGCGCGCAATCCGGCCTAACTCTTGTTGGGCAATGGCGAGAAAGGTGCGTTGCGGTGCGTCGGGGGGCAGGTCTTGTTCCACCAGATACAGACTATTCCGCGCGGCATAGAGCGGGTTGTTAATCTCGTGGGCGACCGAGGCTGACAATTCGCCGACGGCGGCGAGCTTAGCGCTTTGCAAAAGTTGCGCTTGGGCGGCGTTGAGACGGGCTTCGGCTTCGGCGCGCAGCGATTGGGTATGCACCAGATCGCGCTGTAAGGCAGCGGCGCGTTGGCGCTGTTGCACCTCGTCGATCGCGATCACGGTCAGATCAGCCAATGCCTGTACGAAGGGCAGATCGCGCGGGTGATACAGATGCGAGAGCTGCTCGCCGCAGATGACAAGGGCGCCGAGCCGCTGTTGCTCGATGCGCAATGGCGCCAGCAAGACGCTTTGCGGCCAGAGGCAATCCTCGATCGATAGCGGATGCGCAGTATTCTGTTGGTGGATGATATATTCAAGCTCTGGCCCGCTCAGTAAGAGCGCGCGCGGCGCTTTGGCCGCCATTTCAGCCAAGACCGAGAATGCTGGCGCTGGCGCACGTTCAGGCGCAGAGGCGCGTAAACGTAAGCGGCTGTCTTGATCATTGTCTATCAAGTAGATATGAGCGGTCGCAGTGCCCGGGAAGAGCTCGACGGCCTGTTGGACGACGAGCTTGATGATGGCTTCAATGTCGTGGCTAATCAAAAGCGCCGCCGAAACTGATAACAAGGCTGCTAGTCGTCGGTCAAGGTCGCGGGTGTAGCGTGCGTGCAACTCCGCTTCTCGTTCCAATGCGGCAATCCGGCTCTGCGCCGCCTGCAAGTCTCGTTCCAATTTGGCAATGTATGCGACCGCATCATCGCGCTCGATCATACCTGTCCGCTCCCCTCTAAGGAATACTCTTCTGCATACCGTTGACCATGCTACCAGCTCATGCTATGATAAGCCAATAATAATCCCAACTATAGTCGTAATCGAGACGGAGCGCAAATTCTTATGACGAACCAGCCCCGGGTGTTGGTAGTTGATGATGAGCAAAATATCCGCTTGACTCTGAATGCCTTGCTCAGCCGGGCCGGTTATTCAGTGACCACGGCGGCCTCCGGTGAAGAGGCGGTGGCGCTATTTGAGCGGGAGTCGTTTGATCTCATGCTGGTCGATTTGCAGATGCCCGGCATGAAGGGAATGGAAGTCGTGGCCAAAGTGCGCGAAGCCGGTCATGATGCGATTATTATCGTCTTGACCGGGCACGGTTCGCTTGATTCGGCTATCGAAGGCATCCGGTTCGGAATTTTCGATTATCTGTTGAAAACAAGTGATCCTAATCAAATCTTGGCGCGCGTGGCTGCTGGTCTCGAAGAGCGGGCTGCCCGTCGCCGCCAGAGCGATCTGCTTGATACGATCGGCGCGGCAGTGCAAGAGCTGACTGGCGGCAAGGTGGCGGTTACAGCGCCGCCAGCGGCACCAGCCCAGCCGGCAGCGACCCCGCCGCTGCCAGCGCAAGCCGAACCGGCTGGACGCACGCTGACAATTGGCCCGCTGACGCTCGATACATGGCATCAGACGGCGACGCTCAATGGGCGTTCCCTCAACCTGACGCCGACCGAGTTTCGCCTGTTGCTCTGCCTTGCCGAGCATGCCGGGCAGATGCTGTCGTATACCCAGTTGGTGCGCTGCGCGCAGGGTTACGATACGACCGATCTTGAGGCGGGTGAGCTGATTAAGCCGCATATTCACCATCTGCGCCAAAAGATCGAACCTGAACCGAGTGCGCCGCGGTATTTGTTGAATGTGCGTGGCAAGGGGTATATTTTGCAGATTTAAGTGTCAGCCCGTTGCAGTTGGATGCATCCCCAATAGCCAACGACTGGCACCCTTCGCTACAGCTAAGGTGAGCGCCGGTGCATTGCAACGGCACTGCCGGTTAGGAACAGCAGCATAGCCAATGGGAGGATCTAGTTCAATGGCGTGAATGCGAGCCGCGGCGAGTACGCCCACGAGCCACTCGCAATCGCCGAGTTTGCTCGCCTGATCCTCGGTGAACGGCCATCGCCCGATCAGATCGACCCCGACCCTGAACAGCGCGCCGCGTTGCGCGAATGGCATCTTGCCGATGCAAGCGGCACGTTTCGTGCGAAGGAAGGGGTTGATCCCACCGATCTGGCCGCAGCCGGTTGGGGCGTGATCTTTCCGGCTACGATTGACGCGGCGCCGTTGCGCGAGGCGTTGCAGTGGCGACAGGTGCAAGCTGGCCCGCGCTACCGCGAGTGTTTCGGTCCGCAAGGCTATCGGCCCGGCGAGGGCAAAGCTGCGTTTTTACGCTGGCAGGGTGGGGCGAGCGGGCCGGTCGATCCCGATCGGTTTCCCTATTATCTGTTGTTGGTCGTTCGCCTGAAGCAATTCCTTTCCGTTTTCAGTACTAGCTCGATGTGCAGTATGCGGTCGGGCGTATTCACTTCGATACGCTCGAGGAATACGCCGCCTATGCCCGCAGCGTGGTACAGGCCGAACGCGACGGCGTAGCTCTGCCGCGGCGCATGGTGTTCGCCGGCGTGCAGTATCCTGACGATATGGCGACTAGCCGCAGTTTGCATGGTTTGGTGCAACCGCTGGTCGCCGAATTGGCCAACCATCCACTATGCGGCGATTGGTTGTTTGAGTTGATTGCCGGCGCCGAGGCCACCAAAGACCGGCTGCTCCACTTGTTGTACGCCGAACCGCCTACCTTGCTCTTCACCGCTAGCTACGGCGTCGAGTTTGAAGCGGTTGACCCGCGCCAGTTACCTCATTAAGGCGCGATCTTGTGCGCCGATTGGCCCGGCCCGTAGGCATGGCGCAACCGCGCGATCCCGCTGCAGTTTTACCTCGCCGGTGACGACATCGCTAGCGATGCCTCGTTGCAAGGCGCGTTCGGGTTTCAGTTTGCCTGTTTTGGAGCCGGATGCCCACGCGACGACGATTTTCCCCATCTGCGCGGCGTTCGCTCAGCCATGGCGCCGCATGCGTTTGTCGCTAGTTTGCCCCGCCGTTTGCTCGGGTTGCCGCGCGGCGGCGCGCTCGCCTTTATCGGCCACGTCGAACGAGCGTGGCCATTCTCGTTCAGCGATGCGCGCGGTGGCAAGCAGATCGAGACCTTTAGCAGTGCCTTGCGCCGGTTGCTCGTTGCCGAGACGCCGATCGGCTATGCGCTGGAGTTTTTTAACGACCGGTACGCCGAATTGGCGACAGTGCTGACCGAAGAGGTTGAGAATGCGCGCTGGGGCCAAGCTTCTAATCCGGTTGAGTTGGCGACGCGCTGGACTGAACATAACGATGCTCGGAGTTATATCATTGTTGGTGATCCAGCGGCGCGGCTGTGCCCGCGGGCGGAGACTGCGCCGGTAGTCGAGGCGCCACGTTTGGCGAGTACGCCGGTTGGGGCCGAGCCGCCGGTCATACCGCCGCCAGATGTACGGGCAGCAGCGCCGGTGCCCGCTGGCAGCCTGCCGCCGGAGACACCGGTCATTCCGATGGCGCTGCCCGATGCCGCAGCCAGCTTTGGCTTATTCGGCAACAAACTAGCCGAAGCTATGCAGAAACTGATTGAGTCGTTGCAGCAATTCGGCGAGCGGTTGGCGGCACCCTTGCAGCAGGTGATTACCGATGCGGCTCATCTGGAGGTTGAGACCTACGTCGCTGAAGCGCCGGAGACGATCAACTACCGGCAAGGAGATTTCCGCGGCGCAACGCTGCGTGCCGTCACTCACATGAGCCTTGACGGCGACACACAGGTGCCGGTGCCGCTCGGCGATGAGGGGGTTGATGAGCACTTGTGGTCGATTCACGTCAGCATGGTGCAACAGGCACAAGCCAACCGGGCCGAGATGGGCGGGCGATTGCGGCGGCAGCGGCAGGTCTGTTAAGCTCATTGCAAGGCAAATGGATGCGGTCTTTACCGTTATCGAGCCGTTGCCAGCAGCCATTGCGCCGCCGGGGCCGTGGCAAGCGCAGGCTGTTGGCAGCTCTTTTTCACGTGGCGAGCAACCCGATATGATCTGGCAGGCGCGCTTGCCGGACGAGCCGGCGGTGGCGCAGGCGGCCTTGCGCGCGGCGCTGGCCCAGCTTGGTGCGCACGAGGTGGCGCTGGCTACGGTCGAGCAACGCTTGCAGCGAGTAGCGAGCGGGGCCATCAGTTTTAGTACGGCGCTGCCGCCTGCCGAACAAGCTTTGCTGAACGGGTTGTGGGCAGCGCAGTCGGAGGGGGTAAGTTTTGGCTTGAGCGATGCGCTGCAAGCGCAGTGGCAAGCGGCGCAAGAGCAGATTGCGGCCCTGAGCGTGCAGTCCCGTGAGGCGCTCGACGGGTACGCAACGGTCGAAACAGTGCAGAGCGAGCGATTGATTGGGTGCATGCGGATCAACCGGCACGGCGATTCACGTTCGCTGCTGATAGCCGATATCGATACCACCCAAGCGGCGCTCCACCATCAAACACTGGCGTTGGCCCTCCGCTCGCGCGCTGGGCTGTTGCGCTTGATTCGGGTTGGTTGGGCGCGGCGCAGCGATCGTCGCAACCATGGTTGCGTCACCGGCTGGCGCAGTCATGGCGCTGCCGGCAGTCTGGCAATTTGTGCAAGAAGTATTGGCCGAAGTGCGCCAATCGATGGTATGATGCCTGTAGAGACGCTGCACCGCAACGTCTCGCCACTCCCGCACCGCATAAGGAGCATTGTGATGCCAGCGAACTAGAAAATTCGATCCGCAGCGCAGCGGCAAAAGTGGCTGCTTACGTGGCTGATGCGGCTGTAATGGAGGTCACGACGTCGTAAGTCGTGGTGGGGCCATTCGTCAGTGCTGAAACGCCGCTCCCGGCGGCCAAGACCATCATCCGGCTCGATGGCGATTGCGAAGCGACTGTGCCGATGCGGGAAGGGCCGGGTGGCATCCTAGAGGTTGACAGCAGGCTATTCGAGATTCATCAGGCCAATGTCGCCACTGCAACTGAATATCGCGCGCGGGTGTTGGGCGCGTTGATCGGCCTGTTGCAACGGCGCTGAAACGGTGGGAATGGGGAATAGGAACGTAGGGAGTTGAAGCCGAATCCACGCATACCTGTCACCGTATCATCGTGGCGTTAGATGTTGGTATGCCTTACCTTGCGGTATGATGCAGGACGCTATTTTGTTGTTCATTGACACGGAATCAGCAGTATGAACGATCACACATTCATCCCGCCGCGGCTAGCTGAGATCGCGGCTGATTTCAGTGCAGCCAGTCGTGAAGAGAAACTAGAACTTCTGCTGGAATTTTCTGATCAACTGCCACCGTTGCCGCCCGAATTGCGTGATCACCGCGGGATGGAACAGGTGCATGAGTGCATGTCGCCGGTGTTTGTAATCGCGCAGCGTGACGGTGAGCGGATCGTCTACCATATCGATGTGCCGCCGGAAGCACCGACGATCCGTGGCTTTGCCGCCATCTTGCGCGAGGGGATGAACGGCCTAACCCCCGCGCAGGCGTTAGCCGTGTCGAGCGATTTCATCCAGCAGATGGGATTGCATCAGGTGTTAAGCCCGCAGCGGTTGAACGGGATTGGTGCGCTGCTGGTCTATATGAAGCGGCAGGCCTTGCGCCTGCTAGAGCAAGAATCGGCAGGGACGGCTTAAACGCGGGCGTTGCGCAGGGCTTGGGCAATGGTGTTGAAGACCACCGCCGGCCGGCGACCATCGGCAATGCCAAGCCGGTAGATCAATGCGCGGCGGTAGACGTGCGGTGAGTCATGCACGAGCCGGCAGCGCCGCCGGCGCCCTTGGCAGGTTGGGGGAGCAGTAGTCGGTTCAGAACCAAACAGCCGGATAATCATTTGAGGTCTCCACCATTTGTGCTATTGCTCACAATCCTACTATAGAGGTTGTACTCCGTTCCGTCAAGCTGACAAACGATGGCATTTCCTTTACAAAAGCTGTGATCATGCTGAACAATTAATAAGAGCCGCTCCTGTTGTTGCAGCGGATGCAAACATTTCATACTGGCCCACTCTGTGTTCCGTTGCACCCGCTGGAGTGCAGGATACATCCACCTTTATTCAAGCGAAACAAGGAGGTTTCATGCCAGCAATGCTCATTAACGGTCAATGGCAGGCAGCAGCACAAGGCGAAGTCTTTCCGGTGCATAACCCGGCCACCGAAGAGGTGATCGAGTACGTACCGCGGGCAACGGTTGCTGATGCCGAACAGGCGATGATTGCCGCTGAACGGGCGTTTCGTGAGTGGCGGCGCGCGACGGCGCATGACAAGGCCCATGCCCTGCACGAGATTGCTCACAAGATGCGGGTGCATGCCGAAGAGCTGGCGACGTTGTTGACACTGGAGGGTGGCAAGCCGCTGGTCGAAAACCGCGATGAGATTGGCTGGTGCGCAGCCTGTTTTGACTATTACGCCGAGTTGCAGCGCAACACGCGCGGGCGGGTGATTCCGTCGGTTGAGCCGACCCAACTGGCGATGGTGTTGAAGGAGCCGTATGGGGTGGTGGCGGCGATTGTGCCGTGGAACTATCCATTGTTGCTGATGTCGTGGAAGGTGGCGCCAGCGCTGGCTGCCGGCAATACGGTCGTGCTCAAGCCAAGTGAGATGACGCCGCTGGCGACGTTGCGCTTCGCCGAATTATGCTGCGATCACCTGCCTCCCGGCGTGCTCAACATTCTGACCGGTTTTGGTGATGTGGGCCGCGAGCTGGTGGTCAGCCCGCGTACCCAGATGATCGCGTTCACCGGCAGTTTTGCCACCGGGCGCGAGATCGCCCGGCTGGCCGCCGAGCGGGTCAAGAAGACGCACCTCGAATTGGGCGGCAAAGATGCGTTTATCGTCGCCGAAGACGCCGATCTCGACGTGGCGGTGCCCGGGGTGGCATGGGCGGCGCTGCTTAATGCCGGCCAAGTCTGCACCAGCACCGAGCGGGTCTATGTGCATGAGTCGATAGCTCGCCCCTTCACCGAGCGGCTGGTGGAGTTTGTACGCTCGTTGCGGTTGGGACCGGGGATGGATCCTGACACCGACATCGGCCCGCTGATCGGCGAGAAATACCGCGCCAAGGTTGAGGATCACGTCGAAGAGGCACGGGCGCGCGGCGCGACCATCTTGACCGGCGGAAGACGGCCGCCGCAATTCAGTCGTGGCTTCTTCTACGAACCGACCGTGCTCACCAACGTTGATCACAGCTTCCGCATTATGCGTGAAGAGACCTTTGGCCCGACGATTCCCATCATGACCTATCGCACCTTTGACGAGGCGATTGAGCTGGTCAATGATTGCGATTACGGGTTAGGGGCCAATCTCTATACCAACGATCCGCGCAAGGTCAAGCAGTATTACGAAGAGGTCAAGGCCGGCACCTGCTGGGTCAACGATCCCCTGACCGACAACGATGCCGGGCCGTTTGGCGGGATGAAGTTTAGCGGCGGTGCACGCGAGTTGGGTGAAGAGGGGTTGGAAGAATTTCTGGAGACCAAGCACGTCCATTGGGATTTCACCATGGCGCGCAAGCCGTGGTGGTATCCGTATGGCCGCCAATCATCGTAAATCGCCAACCATACTCGTAGAGTCGCACGGCTGTGCGACTCCAACTATGTCATCACAGTACATGATGTATCGTACCGCTAGGCGGTTCGCACCAAACCGTGCCGGCAGGGTCTTTAGGCCGGCTGTGCGGTTCCCACCATGCCACAACAACGCATAATGTAGGTAGTGCCGTGGGGCTTGCATCATACCGTGCCTCGGCAGGGAGTCGCACGGTCGTGCGGCTCCCACCGTGCTATAACAACGCATAATGTAGGTGTTGCCGTGCGGCTCCGGCCATGCCGTGCTGCATGAAGGTAACGCCACAAATCAGTGTGGCGCTGACCATGGTTTTGCGTTCGCCGTTGCTGTGCATATAATACAAAAAATCCAATTTTGTACCAGAAAGGTGTTGTCCAAACCGTATGGATGTCTACCCCACCCCACCCGATGTTGCTCTGATCGATATCTACCATCTTGGTCGTCCACACGTGATCGGTACCTTCCTACTGCTCGGTGATGAGCCAGCGCTGGTCGATCCGGGGCCGGCCAGCACGTTGCCGGCGCTGAAGGCTGGTCTTGATGCGCAGGGTCTCACTGTAGCCGATTTGCGGGCCGTGGTGTTGTCGCACATTCATCTCGACCATGCGGGGGCGACCGGGCTATTGGTGGCTGAAAATCCGCATCTGGTCGTACACGTTCACGAGCGTGGCGCGCCGCATCTGATCGATCCGTCACGTCTGCTCAATAGCGCGGGCCAACTGTACGGTGATCGGATGGGGGCATTGTGGGGCGATGTGCGGCCGGTTGCGCCGGAACGCATCCGGGTCTATACCGGCGGCGAGACGTTGCGGCTCAATGGTCATACCTTGCGCGCCTTTGACGCTCCCGGCCATGCCAAGCACCATCTGGTGTGGTTTGATGAGTCAAATGGGGTAGCGTTTGTGGGTGATAATACCGGCGTGCGCTTGCCCGGCGTGCGCATGACCCGTCCGGCAACGCCGCCGCCCGATGTCGATCTAGAAGCGTGGGGACGTACCCACGATCTGATCGAGCGGCTGCACCCGCAATGGTTGTGCCTGACCCACTTCGGCGCGTATGACGATGTGGCGTTTCATTTGGCCGATGCCCGCTTGCGGTTGCGGCAGTGGGCCGAGATCGTGCGGCAGAGCCTGCTGGCCGGGCATGACGAAGCGACTGGTGTTGCGGTGCTTGAGGCGGCACTGGCTAACGAAGCAGCCACCCTCTCGCCGGCTGAACAGGCGGCAATCGTGCAGCAGACCGGCCCGCTCACCCTGAGTTGGCGCGGCCTAGCGCGTTACTGGCAGAAGCTAGGGGGATGAGAGGCGGGATAAGAATAATAATAGGACACGAATTTGCACGGATCCGAACAACCGTCAGAATCCGTCTGATTCGGTATTAATCCGTGTCCTATTTCCACCACTCTCTACAACGTCACCTTGCCGCGCAAGAAGCGCAGGGCCGTTTCAGCCAAGATCGCCGTGCCCACCGGCAGCGCGCGCTCGTCAATGTCGAAGATGGGCGTATGGTGGGCGCGCATAATACCATCATCAATGGCAGCGCCGAGCATCAGCATCGCGCCGGGAGCCTTCTTGGTCATATAGGCAAAATCCTCGGCTCCCATACCGGTGCGCGAACGGTCAATGGCGTCAGGGCCGAGCAACTCACCGGCCACATCGCTCATCCATTCCGCCACCCGTTCGTCATTCCAGCCGGCGGGGTAGCCACGAGTAATCTTGACCTCGGCGCTGCCGCCAAAGGCTTCCGCCACGGCAAAGGCCCGCTCGACCTCGCGGGCGAGTTTGGCCCGTACCTCCTCGCTGAAGCTGCGCAACGTGCCTTGAACAAAGATCTCGCTGGGGATGACGTTGGAGGCATGACCGCCGCGCACCGTGCCTACACTCAGGATCGCCGGTTCCATCGGATTGATCAGACGGGCGCGGATGCCGAAGAGTGCATTAAGCACATGCGACAACATAAAGACCGGGTCGGTGCCAAGATGTGGGTAGGCGCCGTGGCCGCCGGTGCCGCGGATGTAGCCCTTGAAATCGTCCACCGCGGCTGATGTCCAGCCGCCGCGGATCGTGACCTGCCCCAGCGGCAGGGTCGAATCGACGTGGAGGGCGATCACGGCATCAACCCCATCGAGCGCACCCTCTTCGACCATGCGCAGACCGCCACTCTTGGCCTCGTCATCCCACCCCTCTTCGGAAGGCTGGAAGAGGAAACGCACCTTCCCGCGCAGGTTCTCGGCGGCGAACCGCTCGCGCAAGAGGTGGGCGGCGCCGAGCAGCATCGCGGTATGGGCATCGTGACCGCAGGCATGCATGACGCCGGGGTTGGTCGAGGCATATTCGACCTGATTTTCTTCGAGAATGGGCAACGCATCCATATCGGCCCGGATCGCGATCACTGGCCCGTCGCCATCGCCAAGCTCACCGACCACGCCAGTCTTGGCTACGCCGGTTGTCACCTTGATGCCGCCGATCTCGTGCAAGGTGTCAGCAACGAGCGCCGCAGTGCGGTGCTCTTGAAAACCGAGTTCGGGGTGAGCGTGAATGTCGCGGCGAATACGGACAATTTCAGCGGCCAGCGCGCGAGCGCGTTCGAGCATCATAGCTCTCTCCTTAGTTTATTACTCAACACGAGCGATCCTCGTGCATCCTCCCGAATCCATAGCAACAGCGGTGACAACGCGCGTCCCGCCGGTCGTCCAAACAATGGTCACCCGATGCGCTGTGTGCGCGGACGGGCTTTTTCTGGCCGGCTCAGTGCGTAGACGATACCGTCTTGCAGGGATGCCATGGTGCGGATATGGCTGAGATCTAACCCCAAACCGACGATGGTCTGCGCGACTTCAGGGCGGATCCCGGTAAGCAACACTTCTGCGCCAAGCAAACGCACCGCTTGCGCCGAGCGCAGGAGGACATTGGCGACTTGGGTATCAACCACTGGCACGCCGGTGACATCGAGAATAACAATGTGGGCACCGGTTGTATTTACCCCTTCAAGGAGTGTCTCAATGATTTGCTGAGCGCGCATACTGTCGATACTGCCGATCAGCGGCATCGCAATCACCCCCTGACTGATCGGCACGATCGGCGTGCTCAATTCGCGCAGGGCGGCTTGTTGGGCGGCAATGATCCGCTCGTTCAGCACTTGCCGCTCTTCGGCGGCCTGCTGCTCAGCAGTCACATCACTGATAAACCCCTCTATAGCTAACAACCGGCCCTGATCGTCGAATACTCCAGAGCCACGCTCCCACAACCAGCGAATGTCCCCATTGGCGTCACGAATACGGTACGTTACTTCATACTGCCGTTGCTGCGCCAAAGCAGAATGGATACTTTCACGAACTGCCTCGCGATCGTCGGCAACTATCAAGTCAGGAAAGCGACGCCGAGGTCGTTGCTGATCGGTCTCAATGAAATCGTTTGCCGGATAGCCGGTGACGTTGATTGTCCCTTCACTGAGAAACTCAGCAATCCAGCGCTGCTCTGCTTTTTTCACTCGATAGGCAATGCCGGGCAAATTGCGGATCAAGCTATCGAGCCGGCGCTGGCTTTCGCGCAATGCCTCTTCAGCACGGATCTGATCGGTAATGTCTTCGGTTTGCGACAACCAACCGGCGACCCGGCCATCAGGATGGTAGAGGACGGCGTTGTACCACTGGCAGATGATAATCCGGCCATCTTTGGTGATATTGGCGTTCCGGCTATTAGCGGCTTGCCCGCTCAGCAGCGCGTTCACAATTCCTTCAACATGCTCACGGGCAAGGTTGGGCACGAGTAGTTCAATCGCATTCTTGCCAATCGCCTCGGCGGCGCTCCAGCCAAAAATACGCTCGGCAGCCGGGTTCCAGCGGGTAATGATGCCATATTCGTTGGCTTCGAGCGTCGCTAATGGCGAGGTACGAAAGCTCTGCTCAAGGCGCTGGTTGAGCATGTGTTCGCGCCGTAGTAATGCTTCCTCTTCGGCGATCAAAATTTGCTGTGCGGCTGCAATCATATCAGCGATGGGACTAGCAGCGGCGGGTTGATCGCTCAGTAGTTTAGTTGCTTGCCGACGGGTGGCGTCGAGCCGCTGAAAACCGGTTGCAATTGAGCCTTCACTTCTAATCACGGCGAGCAAATGCGAGGGGTCGTTCGTGCTGAGCGCGTCAGCTAACGCGACAAGGAGGGGGCGGTCAGGCGAAGGCACGTGGGGGCACCAAGCGCGCAGTGCGTCGGCTATAGCAAGATGGTCAGCAATCATACCAGCGGTTCCTAATACCCAAAGAGGCAAGGGTGGCTAGTTTTGCTAAGTATAACACATGATAGCTATATAGATGATTGAGCAAATACTGATCGAAACATTGCGAGTTGATGGCAGATCGAGGCAATTATGATGGGTATGGCAAAGAGATCCCGCCTAGTTTGTTGAGCTTGATGAGGGCAGGATATGCTACGTTACAGGCTGCAGTAAATAATGATAGAGTGCGACAGCTAGATTGCCGCACTCGGTGAACCCAAGGTCTTGTTGCCAGACAAGCGGTTACTCAGCCTTGCGGCGCACGAACCAGACTCCGGCGGCAATGAGGATCAGAATAGCCAAGACCATCACGACCGGCAGCGATGGTGGGCTGGGCGGTTGGGTTGGGGGCGGTGCTTGGCGTTGCGCATCTGGCGGCGGGCCAGCGTTACCTCCCGCTCCCGGCGCAATCCCGTCTGCGCCGCCTCCCTGCAAGGACTGTTGCATCACCGTCGATTCTTTTTCGGTAGTGGGCTCGCTAGCTAGGATGGCAGCCGTCTCTTCAGTAGCTTGCCCGTTGCGTTCATTCATAGCGCTAGCCGCTGCGGGCGCTGCCGCCGCTTCGGTTTGGTCGATCCTTGCGGAATCCATTGCAGCCGGTGCCGTTTCCGGAGCCATCATCACCTGTGGTTGGTCGGGAGGGGAGGCGCCACTGTTGAGGCGCAGCACTTGCCAACCAATGAGCATGACCAGCGCCAGCGCGGCCAACCCGCTGAGCGGTTGCAACCAGCTCGGCCAAGCAAACCGGCGCGGTCGCATGCCGGCCATGTCTGGGGTGAGCGTAAATGACCGAGGTGGCGTGACCCATGGCTGTTCACGCAAGAGATCGCGGGTCGCGCGTAGTTCAGCCAGTTCGCGGCGTAGCCGCGGCTCACTCGCCAGACGTTGCTCAAGCGCAGTGCGGTCGGCGGGGGCTAATTCGTTATCTAGATAAGCCGAGAGCAATTCAAGATCGCGCTCTGGCAATTCTGATTGAGGGGCTGGCGACGTTGTCATCGATTTCTCATTCGGCTATCAGCCGGGTGTCACTTTGGTGTATTTGACTCATCATCTAGACGAAATTTTGCTGGCAAGAGTTCCCCTGCGCGCAAGATATCGCGCAGTTTGGCTCGTGCCCGGCTCAACCGCGATTTCACCGTGCCCAATTGCACCCCGGTAATCTGCGCAATCTCCTCATAGGCTAACCCCTGAATATCGCTCAGGATAATGACAATGCGCTGGTCTTCTGGGAGTTCGGCTAACCCTTGTTGGATGGCAGCGCTCAATTCTTGCCGTACCACCATATCATCGAGGCTCTCACCCGGATCGGGCGCCTCGGTGCGGGTGTTGTCATCTTCGTTATTTGTGCTATCAAGCGAAACTGCTGGTCGCCGTTTGCGCGCGCGCAGTGCGTCGTAGCAGGCGTTCGTGGCAATCCGCAATAGCCATGCTTTGAACACGCCGCCGCGAAAGCTGCGCACATTGCGAAAAGCGGCAATAAAAGCGTCTTGGGTGGCATCGGCGGCTGCATCGGCATCACCCAACATGCGATAGCAGAGGTTGTAGATGCGCGTCTCGTACAGCCGCACAATCTGGTTAAATGCATCGAGGTCGCCCGCTTGCGCCGCGCTGATTAGGCGTTGTTCTTCGTTTGCCATGCAATCGCTCGTCTCCCGTGCCAGCCTGCGCTCTATTATACCGTTTCGGTAACCGTTGCAAAGTGCAATTGCGCGCGTTGGAAGAGCATATCGCCGGTGCGTCGGAGACTGATCAGACGTAGCCGCGGCGGATGTTGCGGGGCAAACCCAACGCCTTCGACCAAGCCGGGCCGGGGTGGCGCTGGTGGGGATGGATTGCCTACGATGATGGGGCTAAGCGTCAGAAAGACTTCGTCAATGAGTTGGGTGAAGAGCAGGGTGCCGTAGGTGCGCCCGCCGCCTTCGCTGAGGAGGGTGCGAATGCCGTAGCGTTGGCGCAGCGTTGCGAATGCAGCGGGCAGATCGATGTGGTTGTCAGCGCCAACCAGACACGTGAGTTGGGGGTGGGTGGCGAGCGCGCGTTCGGCGCCGTGGGAAGTGGTGATGAGAAAGAGTGATCGTGGCAAGGCAAGTGCAGCCGCCGCCGGCAACACACCGGTTGCCGAGAGGATCACCAGCGCCGGTAGCAGTGGCCGCTCTTCGCTGGCGCGCAAGGCGGCAAAAGCCGGCCAATCAACCAATTCCCCCGCTTCCCAACGATGGCGGCGAGCAGCGCGCAGGGTGGCGGCCCCGACGAGGATCGCATCGGCGCGAGCGCGCACCAATTCCATCAACCAGTGGTCGTGACGGCTATTGCGGCTGATCGCATTGCCGCTATTCCAACCCGGCTGGTTGAACGCGATCCGGCCATCGTGCGAGATGACGAAGTTGGTCCATACGGCGGGACGGTGCGCAGGAATTGTGGGCAGTCGCCAATCGCCGCTGTAGATGGCACGCAGCTCTGGCGGCAAACCGGGGCCGTGGTTGGGTTCCTCTTCAAACAAGAGGGTAAAAGGACTGATCATGCAAATGCGCTCAGGCTACCACCGCCCCGAGCCGGCTCCGCCCGGCGAGTGTCCGATCACCCGGCGTCACCTGCGGTTCGAGCATATCACGCTGGATGTAGAGATCAACTTGCCCGCCAAACCGGACACTGGCGATGCGGGTGCCGGCGGCGAGGGTTGCGCCTTGGGTTGTCTCGCAGCGCAACCAACGCCCCAGTGGCGCGGCAATAATTGAGAGTAACACTGGCCCCCAAGCGGTCTCGATACCGATGTAGAGGCGTTGGTTGCGTTCAGGAGCTTGCGGATCGCGCAACGGGCGGTAATCACCCCTGACCTGCTCGATGTACGCGACCCTCCCGGCGATCGGAGCACGGCAGATCGGTACATCTAGCGGGCCGATCACTGTGGTAAGGCGGAGACAATCGCTATGAACGAAGCGATGTTCATAGACTTCGCGCACACCTTGGATACGGCCATCGGCAATCGCAAAGACGGTGCGCGATTCGTCGGGCGGAATGCGGCGCGGATTACGGAAGAGTGCCGCTGCCAAGGCCGTGAGCGCCAAGGTTGCTGGCACCAACCGTGGTCGTAGCCCAAGGGCAAGACCGGTCAAGCCCAAGCCGATGCCGACCACGGCCGTCGCTTCGGCATCAAGGCCGGGTAGGGAAGGTTGGCGCTGATTGGTCATTGACTCTGGCATACATTTACCCGACGACTTATGAAAGCATAACTCACGATGGTGTGATTCTAGCACGAAGGGGCAGCCTGCGCAAATGCTTTTCAGTTGTGACTATGGTTGATATGATGCAAATTACACTGACCACTTTCCATATTGACGCGGTGTGTCAGATTGATTAAACTATAGCAATCATGATTGGTTGCGGAATCTTTGTGTCGTGAAAGGAAGGTCCCATGGAGCGGACGGTTGGCGAGGTGATGCATGTTGGTGTGTTGACCTGCCGGCGCGAGACCCCGATCCAAGATGTCGCCCGTCAGATGTCAGAGCAGGACATTAGTGCTTTGGTCGTCGTTGATGATGAGGGATACATGGTTGGTCTGGTTTCGCGGACCGATCTGGTCAATGCACGTTTGTATGAACAGTATTGGAAGCATTGGCGTGGTTTGACAGCCGGCCATATTATGATTACCGATGTAGTTTCGGTTACACCGCAAGACACGCTAGAGCATGCCAGTCGCCTGATGATGGAACGCCGGATTCATCGGGTGGTGGTGGTCGAACCCGGTGAAAAGGGGATGCGCCCGATTGGTGTGTTGTCGGTGACCGATGTGGTGCGCGATATTGCCAACGAGTAACAGCGGGTTGCTCTATCGCTGCAACGCGCGTAAGGGCGGGTTTCAAACCCGCCCTTACGTGCTAGACGCGGGGTGCTAGCAGCCTTTAGCAACGTCCCTTCGCGGGCCAGCGGCCCGCGCTCCGAGAGAAGAGGGCGGGCGGCCCGCCTGCCTGTGACCCGTTCCAAGGGTAGTAAGGGGAGCGCAAGCAGCCTTTAGCAACGTCCCTTCGCGGGCCAGCGGCCCGCGCTCCGTGGGATAGGGAAGCACGGACGGCTTGATCGCCGGTCGCGGCTCGTAAGCAGCACCAAACCCGCAATTCAATGCAGATAATCCCTGATCTGACTAACCCACAGGAGTGCTCCCTGCCCGATAATTGCCATCAGCCACACGGCGACAGCAACACGCCCCCATGCGGCGCGCGCAGCCAGCCGGTCAAGTGCAATGCCAGCCGGGATGCACAGTGCCGGGTAGAGGAAGAGCATCCAGCGCAACCCTTGATCGGCGAAGAGGAGCAGGACAAGGCCGCTGAGCGCGCCGCCCCACCACGCGCCGAGCAGCCAGCGAAGTGCGGTCGTCGTTGGTTGCTGGGTGCGCCAGATAATCCAAAGACCGATCAGATTGGCCAGCGCCAACCCCAACGGCACCGGTAATCCACGCCGTTGCGGCGGTTGCAAGCCGGCAAGGGCAAGGAGGGTTTCGGTGGTGATCTGCACCGGCGTTTGCCCGCCGATCGCCCCTTGCCCCCTCCGCCCGCTGATCAGTTCGAGGTATACTGGTGTGGTGTACATTATGATCAGGGCCAACGCTACCCCCCCAGCAGCGGCGATGAAGAGGCGGGCCGGCGTGACGATTGCCGCTGACTGCCGCCACGCCAACAACCATGCCCAGCCGATCAGGAAGCCAAAGCCGAGCGTCACGCCGGAGTGGGCCATTAAACCGGCGGCAATCGCGAGCGCCAAGCCGCTTAGCGCCAGCCAGTGGCTTCTGTTCGCTGCTGTGCCAAGACTAAGCCCGAGCAACGCCGGCACGATCAGGGCTTGCCCGCCCACGTTGGCCAGCTCGCCAATCGCCAATGCTTCGAGCGCTTGGGTGGCAAACAGGTAGCAAGCGGCGCTCAAGAGTGCGGCCCGCTGCCCGAATTCGGCTTGCCGTACCCACCACCAGATTGCTACACAAAAGAGACTATCAAGGGCAGCGGCCACGATCGTCACTAATAGCCGGCGAGTGGCAAAATCGTCGCCAAACAGGATCTGGAAGGGGAGGGCTATGAGGTAAAAACCGGCTGGATACGGCGCTAAGCCCCCGCCGGCTTCGGCGGGCAGGCCGGCCGTGAGAAAGACGTGACCGAGACCGAACCGCAAGAGGTTATTCGCGTGAAATCCAGCGTCGCTGCTGATCGCATGCGGGTGGAGCAAGCCGGCCAAGCGCACAATGAGGGCGAGCAGCGCCAGCCCAATCGCTGGCCGCCATGCCACTTGCTGCGGCCAGCGCAGAGCGAGGCTCACGCTGACAGCGGTTGCGCCGGCGCTTAGCGCCGCCAGAATCGGTGTCAACAGCGCAAATGCTGGTCGCGCCAGCGCAATCGCCATGATCGTCGCCAAGCCGCCGATGCCGATGACGCTCAACCCCCACCGGGGCGAGAGCGCAGACATTTGTCCCCACACCCATGCTGCCGCGAGGGTCAGCCCAATCCAGCCGAGTTGGCCCCAATCTGGTGCGCGCCAGCCGCCGATCGTCTGCACGCGCACCTCGCGCAGCAAGAAACCCAGTACGCGCGGATCGCCGGCTGCTTGGAACGAATCGCTGCGCATGACCAGCCGTACTGTGCCGTCTGCCGGCAAGAGCATCATATAGCGCCGAATCTGCCCTACTGGCAGCTCAAAGGCCACTGGCGGCGCAGTGCCGGCCTGCCATTCGGTAGCAGTTGGCGCACCGTCAGGCCTCCCGCCTTGCGCGCGTACCTTCACCAGCCAGTATCCACCGCCAAGGCCGGGCAGGCTGATCACACTCGCCGGTTGCGTCCAGCGGTAGGGGTCAGCAGCGCCGGGCAATTCCCACCATGCTGCCACCGACGGCAGTGCTGGTTCGGAAGCATGCACCATCTGCAAGAAGGGAGCATCGTCCTCGCGCCGGCGGGTAAGCGGATCGCCGCCAACGGCAAGGTGGACGCTGAGCGGGGTTTGGTAGGCTGCGCCACACCCTAGCAGTATCAGCGCCACTAAGAACAAGGCAGCCTGCCAATTCCGGCGCACCTGCGCTACTAGCGAAACAGGCGGTTCTGCGATGACTTGCGCCGGAGTCACGACTTGCCGCTCCCCCACGTAATCACGATCACGCCGATCACAATGATCATGGCTCCCACGAGACGCATTATCGTGATTGGCTCGTTGAGCAAGACTCGTGAGGGGATCAGGATAATGACATAATTAAGCGCCAAGAGCGGATAGGCGAACGAGAGATCAACCCGTGAAATGACCCCCAGCCAAAAGATGGCTCCGCCAAAGACGAGAGCAAAGCCGAGAATGACGCGCCAGTCAGTGAATGTCGCCCAAAGCACCCGCGGTTCGAGCGAGAACGCGCCAACGTGAGTTGTAACGTGGTTCATGCCGATCTTGAGCAACACCTCACCCGTTACAGTGAGGGCGCTGGCCGTAATTAATAGCGCGAGCACCAGCAGCATAGTACGCACTTTGGTTGAGACAGCGAATAAAGGTTTCATCATCATGGTCGCCGGCGGAGAACATACACGGCGTAATCGCAAATTCCAGATCGGAGGTGATAGTTGCGCGCGATGTCAAAGCCATCGCCGAACATCGCCTGATAATCGGCATCGTGCCGGATATAGCCGCCGCGATCGAGCGCATGCATGAGGTGGCCGAACGGATTTTGGCCGGGTGGCGGCGGCGTATCTTCCATCACCAGCACTGTGGCCCCCGGCCGCATCACCCGGTAGACTTCGCGCATCACAGTGTGGGCAGTGGCGTCGGGCAGATGGTGTAATACGCCAAGAATGAGACCGGCGTCAAACGTCTGATCGGCGAACGGCAGCGCGTCGCCGCTGGCGGCAAGGTACGTTCCTGGCCGGCGTTGGATCGCAAAACGGAGATAGGTGAGCGATGGATCAATGCCGACATAGCGATGCGGTGGAAAATCGGCTGCAAACTCGCCGGTACCGCAGCCGAGATCAAGAAACCGGCGGTGGTCGCCGCGCCACGGGCGCAGCTCGCGGGCAATGGCTAGATGTTCGCCGGTAAAGCCGGCTTCGGCCAGCCAGCGCAGTCGGTTCCACAGTTCAGGAGTGGCGCTTAAGCGGTTGAGGACAGGATTAAGCATCATAGTTAACCAGTCTTCAATTGAGGCACCGGCAATGGTAGCCTGTGCTAGGCCGTTGCTGGCGAAATGTCGATGTGCATACGACGATCATCACATCCGTAGCGAGGGAGGCAGCCCCTATAGCAACCTTTGTCGCAGCCGGAGTGATGATACCGGTTGCGATGACGCAGCAGTGAGCGTGATTACGTTATACCCGCGCCAGCGCAACGATAGACAACCCAAATGGCCATTTCCCGCCACGCCCAATGTACGCCGCTTCGAGCATCATTGGCAGGCGTAACGCAGCATTGACCGGGCGCGAGGGCAACTCCATCGCCGACGCAGTCTGCGGTTCCGGCAACACCCGCTCAAGTAGGCGCACCGCTGCCGAGATCGGGAAGAGCAGAGTTAGCGCGTAGGTAAGCTGTTCGACGGTAAAGCCGTTCTCACGCAGCAACCGCGCTACTTCGCCAGCAGTGTAGCGGTGGCGGGTATGGACTTGGCGATCATGGCGCGAGCGCAGCCATTCGTAGGCCGGCAACCGGATGAGCAGCCGGCCATCACGGCGCAAGACCCGCCGCATTTCGGCTAGCGCCTGCCGCTCGTCGATCACAGCGCGATGATACAACACATCGAACGATGTGACGAGATCAAAGCTGTGATCGGCAAATGGTAGTTGCAGTACCGACCCGCGCGCCAGCCAGCCCGGAATGCGTCCGCGCGCGAGCGCGAGCGCTGCGGTGGCGAGATCAAGCCCAACCACGGTGCCGTAACGGCGCAAGAACAGTGCGTCGCCACCCGTGCCGCAGCCAGCATCGAGGATGCGCAGATCGCGTCGTCCGCCAAATACACGGTCAAGCATCGCGGCATTGATAGCCCGCATGCCGCCGTACCACCAGTGTTGCAGCTCGACCGCTGCCATTGTTGTGTACTCGTTCTTTTCCATAACCGGGGCGGACTATACCAGATGGCGGGCAAGCTGGCAAGTGGCGCTATGTCTAGCCGCCCGTTTCTGGGTTGCAGTGCGCCGCTATGCCGTGTGCAGTGCAGCGCATTCTGCTGTCGGTTACGGTGACGCTATTCCCCGCAATCGCGAGAACGATACCAATCGCGAATTGAAAAAACAGCCTGCTCTCCGCTCGTAGTCGTGCATGGGGGTTACTCCAACTCTACCCCAACCCAACCGGCGAGCGCAACTGCCCCAGTTCAGTGCATTCGATCACGACCTCGTCGCCGGCGCGCAACCATGGGCCGTCGTCGCCAAACAGATCAAGCAGACAGCCGCCAGTGGCTACGCCACTAACGATCACCTCACCGGGGTAGAGCATCGTATTACGGCTGGCAAATGCGATCAGCTCGGCGAACGACCACCGCATGAGCGCCGTATTGGCGCGGCTCAGCTCACGACCGTTCAGCAGCAGCCGCAATTCCAGCAGCAACCGGCCATCGTCATCGCGGTAATATTCTAGTTCGTCGGGCGTCACCAGCCACGGGCCAAGCGAAGTGGCGCGATCGCGCGGGCGGAGTGATGCTACCAGTGGATCGCGGATCGTCCACGCATTGACCAACAGATAGCCGGCGATGTACGCATCGGCATCTTCCGGCGCAATATCGCGCCCGGCCCGTCCGATGACGCATCCAAGCGCCATACCGCAATCGAGCGGTTCGGTCATTGGCAGCTCGATCGGTTCGTCGGGGCCAAGGATGGCGGTATGGCTGGCGAAGCGAAATGCGGGCCAGTTGCGGTCGCCAATCCAATACCCAGCCGCTTGGCGTATCATCGCAGTGCGATCATCGGTGAGCGCATCAAACTCGCGCAACGAAACCACTTGCGGCAAAGGGGCGACAAAGCGTACTTGGGTGGTCGGGATTACCAGTGCCGTATCGCCGATGGTCAATCCCTCGTGCCAATTGAACTCGCCGAGCGGCGCTTCTGACGGATCGGCGCCTCCCATCACATTGATCACCGCTTGTACGATATCGGCGGCGGTAGCGATGGTGACATCGGGGTGATCGCCACGCAACAGTGAGAGCATATCCCACTGCGCTGCGGCAGCCTCTTCGCTGACCAAAGCCGCCCCTGCGGCTACATCGATAATCGCGTCGCCGATCATTACCCCAGCCTGCGCGGTTGTGCCAGCAGGCGGAATGAAACTGACCAATCGCACTGTCATCTCCTTACATCGAGTAGATACGGCCTACTTGTCCGCAGACCATCGCCGTTGTTGCGCGAGAGCGGTTGGTGCTTAGCTCTGCGCTGCGCTCTGCTATCGCAGCAAGCTCTGTCGAAGGCGTGCGCGATCCACCAAACAAATGTCGCTGCCAAACTCTTGTCCTTCCACCCTCACGCTCGACGTGCCAAGTGCATCAACGGTTGCAATAGCGATTAGCAAACCTCAAGCGCATGCGCTTGCTTGCTGACGGAGATGGCCTCGCCAACTGCGGCGGTGCGCAATGCAAAGGGAACGATCATCGAACATGTTACTGATAGCTTTCACCCGTGATTTGCAACCATGCTCACCGTGCAATGAATGATGGAAGCAATTGCCAATGTTGGTGTAAGGGCTGCAATGCTCAGCGCCACAATGATAGCACCATATCGGCAAATAATTTCGTCCGGCTTCAATGGCCTAGCGACAGCGAATGAAGTAAAGATGCACACATCTATGCCCCAATTTGTTCACTTTTCCTCTAGGCAAGCGTTCTTGGATGTGGTAATATATTTCATATAAACAATACTTGTACATGGTGATCAAAAGCACATGGAGCACGAACATCATGGAGTACGAGCTGACCGAACAAAGCGCCCTCAGTCATTTAGATCAGTACATCTTGCTCTACTGGCTCATCTCGTTAGTCATAGGCATCCCCTTGTTGGGTGATTGGCTGAAGAGTTGGCATGTGCCTGTGACCTTGGCGAACCCGTGGTTTGTGGTGTTCTTGCTGGCTAGTTTTGCCTTTAGTCAAGTCTTGTATGTGCTGGTCGCTCGCCATGATGGTCGCCCATTCCTGTGGGGGCCAACCGTGATATTCAGCATTGGCAACGGTGTGATCGAGACGTTTGCCTTTGCAGTGGTATATCGGATTGGCGCGTGGATCGGCGACGGAATTGCGATGCAGTTCTGGCCGGGGATGGTGGGGCCGCTCGGTTTTGCGATTGGGTTTACTGCCTTCGTCATTTACGGCGGTGTGATTCATGGTATGTTTTGGCTGCAATACCTGCCGCCCCATCTCGACGATTCGCCGCAATCGATGCGGATTCGCAAGTTGCGCCCACTCGCCGAGATGGCGCTCGTTTTGGGTTGGAGCCTCTGTTTTTATCTGTATCAAGATATCTGGACGGTGATCTTCATTCATATTTTGGTCGATCTTGGTTTGATGCTGCGCGTCCGCCCGCCAGTCTTTCTCGGCGCCAGTCGGTGGATGGCGTAAGCGCGGGTTGGTAGCCCATCTTGCACTCGATGGATGGAGTGCGGCAGTCTGACTGCCACACATTGCTGGCTTTTTGCTTTATTCCCCTCTGTTGATTGCGGATCAGATTTTGACCAGCCGTAAGCGCACTGTGGCGCCAAGCCAGATATCCTCATCACCAACCAGTGTTGGCGTGTGCGGGCGTAGCCGACGCCGGACGGGGCCGCAAAAGATGCCGGAGGGACTGGCGAGATCAACAATGTGGGCCTGTTCCTCGGTCAGCATGAGGTGCGCATGGCGCAGGGCAATATCTGATCCCAAGACGATCATATGGCAGGCGGGATCGCTACCGGCTGTGAGCATGCCGGTAGGCAACGTCAAGATTCGATCGCCCTGCTCATCGGTAATGTGGGCTTGCCATACAGGAGTAGTCGGCGATAGGGTTGGTCGTGTCACAACGCGATGCGGACGCCGGATAAGCCGCACGCCGAGGAGCGCGGCAGCAACCACGCCAAGACCAAACAAGCTATTCAGCCACAGAGGCGTGGTTGTACTAGCAACGACTAGTGCGGCGCGCTGACCGCAGCCGTACACTATCGCTGATGATGGCAATGCGCCGTCGAATTGCGCGCGCCAGCGCCCCGGCGCGAGTGCAGTGATGGTTTGTGGGAGCTGCGGCGGCGCTTCTTCCGCCCATACGCGCAGATCGTGCGGGGGTGAGGAGCAGCCTACCAGCAGCGCCCATGCTGTGGCCGAGATCTGTTCGACGCCGAGAATGAGGCGAGGTGGGGGTGCGGGCGGAGTTGGGGGGATGATGTGAGCGGCTGTCAATACTGGCCAAACGATGAGCAGTATGAGCAGAACCAAGAGCGGAGTTCGGCGGCGCATAATAATCTCCTCGCACAGCAATACTCTCATCATGGAAACCGCGCGAGGAGGGCAAAAGTTGCGCGCTTGGCAAAAAATTCAGAAAAATATCCTATTGGCGCTGGTTACACCGCTGTGCGCACAAGCACCTCTTGCGGCGAGCGGGCAGTAGTAATAGTGTTCATATCAATGCCTAGCGCCGTGATCGTTTGGGCCATTGTAGGGGAAATACCGGTGATGACAGCCTCGCACCCGATCAATCGCAAGGCTTGCACCGTCTGAATCAAACTCTGTGCAGCCATCGTGTCAAAGGCCGACACACCGGCGACATCGATCACAACCATGCGCACCCGGCGAGCGCTGACCACATCGAGTAGCCGCTTCAACAGCAGTTCGGCGCGTTGGCTATCAATCTGGCCGACAATCGGTGCGAGCAAGACGTCGCGCGCGATCTCGACGGTAGGTGTTTCGAGTGATTGTACCAGATTGCGCAGCATCTGTTCGGTTGCCTGTAACTGCGTCGTTTGCTGTTCGAGCTGTGTGGCATACGTCTCAACCTGTTGCGCTTGCATCCGAGCGCGCGCCGCTTCAGCAGTGGTTTGATGAGCAAGTCGTTCCATCCGTTGCAAGAGATACAGAAATGGTGTGAGGACGAGGGCTGCGGCAGCGAGATAGAGTCCGATGGAACCGATCCATTCGGCGAGAGTGTCTTGGACGGCGAGGTTTTCTGCCTGTACAAACGTAGCATTGCCGGAAAGGTACACTGTGGCGGTGATGATCATTGTCACAAGTGACAGGACGAGCGTAATGATTCCACCCCAACTGCCAAAGTAAACTATTGCCAGTACAATTACCCCGATCCAGATAACCCGCCCGCTGCCTACCAACCCAAAGAAAATTATCAGAAAGGTTGATATGCTGCTCAAAATTGTTAGCAAGATGAATGCTCGGATTGTAACGCTAAGCTGGCGTAATATGGTAGCAGCTACAATGCATAAGTAAGCGATAGTATAAATAGTGATGAATGGGATTGCACGCTCGCCCATAGTGGTGTAGTCTGACCATGAGCCTAATATGAGGGCTACACCACTCAGTATAGTGAGTACCAACAACAGGTTATTGAGAAGCTGTAAACGCCATTGAGCAATCATTGTGCTAGCGTGTTCGGTTGGAGGTAAAGGAGGTGATTGAGGGTTAAACATTCCAGTAACTCTGTAGTTGCGGTCGCCAATCGTTTGGCAAACTAATGGTAATCAATTTACATTTGCGAGTGATTGTATCCTGTTTGTGTAAGTTGGAACTGTCTGAAGGCCTTGATGATTGTATCATCATTGGTACAATGTTGGCAAATCTTAAAAATTCGTTGAAGTCAACATTGGTAACGTGAATAATAACGGTCTTGCGATTAACGTGCCATCATGCAGTTGTAAGGCCAGATTCATACCATGAGGAACGATTGGCGCCGCCAATTGTACTCCGAGGTGGTAACCGATCACATCGGCGATCATGGTGGTTTGACCATTAGGAGCGAAGAAGGTGAACGGCTGGCCCCAGTTGGCAATAGCGCGCACGAAAGCATAGGCGCGCTGTACCGGCCAATCGGCGGTGAAGGTGAAGTCAGCGGCTTGTGGCGCAGGGTAGTAACTGCCGCCGGCAGGTTGCGACTGGGGTTGCCATCCCGGTGTAGCGAGATCGGCCAGCGCCGCCGGCAGCATCTGCGCAGCAACCCGACCGGCAAGTGTTTCGATTGCACTGAGCCGCTCGCCGAGCGGCAGCTCAAACCATTCCTGCCGCACAATCGGCCCGTGATCCAGCGCTTCGTCCATCAGGTGCAGCGTCATTGCCGTGCGCGTCCAGCCTAACCGCACGGCCCAAAAGAGCGGTTCCGGACCGCGCAGTTCTGGTAATGGCGAGGGGTGCAAGTTCAGGAAACCGCGCTGCGGTAGGTGCAGCAGGTCAGTGGGAATGTGCCACGGCCAGCAGGCGACAAGCACTAGATCGATCTGTTGCGCAGCGAGCTGTGCGGCCAGTGCTGGCATGCCTGTCCGCCCAACTGCCCAGCGCGAGATGCCGGCCCGGCCAGCGAGGGTAGCCAGATTCGCCGGCGTTACTACCTCTTGGCGGGGGGGTGGCGTGGCCGGTGGCAGGAGGGTCAGCGCCGGCATACCCGGTGGCGCCGGATGAACCAATCCCACCACATTCACCGGCAATTCCAGCAAGCGTTGCAAAACAGGCAAGGCCATTGGCCCCGGCATGGCAAAGAGCACGATTCGCATGGCCGTCCTTTTCTTTCGGGTATAATGAAAGTGGTATCACGCTGGTTTGAAAGAAAGAAAAACCTATGCCGCGCATGGTGAATTGTGTCAAGTTTGGTCGTGAACTGCCCGGCCTCGATAAGCCGCCGTTCCCCGGCCCGCTCGGCCAGCGCATCTACGAGCAGGTCTCGGCGCAGGCGTGGCGGCTGTGGCCGCAGCAGGCGACGCTGATTATCAACCATTATGGCCTAAGTCTCGGTGACCCCAACGCGCAACAAATCCTGATGAAGGCGATGGAGGAGTTCTTTTTCGGCGAGAACGCGCGTATGCCCGAAGGGTGGACGCCGCCTGCCGCTGCGCCGGCCAAAGGTGGCCCCCGCCGCAAGTAGCAGCACACCGCAGTGTGTCGCTACGGCAGTGTGCGGTTATGCCATCAACGTAATCGCCGGCACGATGGTGAACCGCAACTGGGCATGGGCGGCGCGCAACGCCGCTTCGACCGTTGCCGGATCGGGGCCACGGGCAAAGATGAAGCCGAGATAGCTATCGCCTTCGGGCAAGGGGGTTAACGGGTAGTTGAGCGGAGCAGTGATGTCAACCGACTCGATGCCGGGAATCGCTTGCGCCGCTTCCACCCCGGCGACCCCGCGCAAGATGCCGGCCTGCGGGATGGGGATCATCATCACACCGCCAGCCTGCCCAGCCCGGCTGAGCGACTCGATCGGTAAACCAGCAGCTTGGCGTAGGATCAATTCTTCGAGCGGCGCATCGGCACCGAAGCGCAACGTGCGCGAACACAGACCGCCGATGCTGCGATTGGCCAGCTCGATCATCCACGGCCCGTGGTCGTTGATGCGAAGCTCGGCGTGCAGCGGCCCTTGTTCGAGGCCAACCGCGCGCGCCGCTGCCGCCGTTACCTCACAGATCGCAGCTTGCGTCGCTGCCGGCAAGCGTGATGGCGTGACATAGATCGTCTCTTCAAAGAACGGCCCGTCGAGCGGATCGGGCTTGTCAAACAGTGCCAGCACCTGCACTTGTCCGCGGTCGATCAAGCCCTCCAGCGCTACTTCAAACCCCGGCACAAACTCCTCGACCAGAAACTCGTGCGTTCCCGACCCCTCCACCCGGTCAAGCAGCACTGCCAATCGTTGCGCCGCAGCGACGAATTGGTCAGGATTGTCAGCCCGGATCACGCCGCGGCTGCCGTTGAGGCGCAGCGGTTTGACCACGCATGGGAAGGGAACGGTCTGGGCCAGCGCGACGAGGTCATCGGCAGTGGTGCAGAGGCGAAACGCGGGCGAGGGCACACCAGCGCGGGCAAAGAGCTGGCGCATCAGATGCTTGTCGCGCGCGGCGACAGCCGCTTCAGGACGATTGAACGGCAGACCGAGTTCGGCGCAGGCCAGCGCCGCTAACTCAACTCCACTATCATCAACCGGCAGAATCGCGGTTAGCGGTTGGCTAGCGTGCAACACACGGATGGCGCGCAACGCGGCTGCATGATCGCTGAAATCAATCAGCAAGCGTCCCGGCAATGGGCGTGCCAAGGTTGGAGGCGTGTCTTCAGCGACCGTCGCTTGCGCGCCGATCCGCTCGGCGGCGGCCAGAAAAGCCGGTAACCGGTAAGATGATGGTGTGGTGAGAAAAAGTAGGTGCGGGTGCATATTGGCCCTACCTACAGATACCGTATTGTCAACTGCTGATTGGTTGGTTCGGCGCAACAGTACCATTGCTCGCTCAGGCGAGGGATGGGTGCGGTAGGCGAGAACGAGAGCGGACGCGGTCCCAGCCCAATCATCTGATCGCATAGATCGAGTAGACGCTGGTAGAACATACTGCGCGACATACCACATTGATCGCTGGATTGCACTAGCTCAAGCACGGCTGAATGCAATGCCTCCATCGCTGGATCGGGATGTTGCCACGGGTAGACCAATCCGGTCGGATCGAATGGCCCCACCAACGCACGTACCTCAGGCAATTCGAGCAAGCGCGAACCGGCGGTGATCAAGAGGCGCAGACCGTACTGTACCGGCGCAACGCTTTCAATTAAGCCTAACTCAGCAATGCCGATCAGCAGATCGCGATAGATTTGCCGTGTCGTCCACGGGGTAAAAGCCACAAATGTTGCATTAAGTGCAATATCATGCGCACGCAGCAATGCCACGGCCCGAGCGACATCGGCACGGGTATGGCGCTTGTCGAAGCGAGCGAGAATCTCGTCATCGAGCGCCTCAACGGCGCTGACCGCCATGATGCAGCCGGTGGCGCGCAGTTCTGGCAGCAGATGGGCGTAGCGCAGGATGTGCTCGATCTTGATCGTCACATCGTAGGTGAGGTCAGGAAACTCGGCGTGCATGGCGCGCACGATCGGCAAGACGTGGCCGGGGCCATTGAGAAAATCGGGGTCGCCGAAGGTGATATGGCGCGCGCCAGCGGCCACTTGAGCGCGGATGTCGGCCAGCACCGTTTCGCGGGGCACGACGCGGAAGCGGCCATTGTAGACCGGCACGACCGGGCAATGGCGGCAGAGGTGTTTGCAGCCGCGGGTGGTTTCGGTATAACCGGCGAGGAGCGTTTCAGAGCCATTGATCAGGGTAGCATACCGGTTGAGCGGTGGTAAGCCGCTGCGATCGGGCGGGATGAGGTCGAGTCGGTTGAGCGCGATGGCGTCAATGGCGGGCGGACGTTCACCGGCGGCCAAACGTTGCCAGATCGTGGTGAGCAGCTCTTCGATCTCGCCGCCAAGGCAGCAATCGGCGCCAGCGGCGCGCAGCATGGCGGCGTTGAGTGGCGCGTAGAGGCCGTAGCAGACGATAAATGCGTTGGGGGCAGCGGCACGCAGGCGCGGTAACAGTTCAAGCGCCAGCCGGGTGGCGGTATGCATGGGCACTGAAATGGCGATCAGGCCGGCCTCAGCCGCCATAGCTGCCGTCAACGGCGATACACTGGTATCAACGCAGGTCACAGCAGCGCCGGCTCGCCGCAGCCATGCCGCCGGTGAGGCGAGGCTCAGCGGTTGGTGACCAAGTTCGTAGGTGGAGATGAGCAGGACGTTCATACTGTCTATTGTACCGCAAGACGGTGTTTATGTGGCAGGGCACACCACAGTGTGCCGTTACGGAGTGGGCGCGGGGGGCACGGGGAGTAGTGCGCCGCTACTGTTGTTGCAATTCGGCTTGGACGGAGGCGGTGGTGATTCCGGATTCGTTGCCGTAGACCGTAAACGTAATCCCCTGATTGAGGAAGGTCAGATCGGCATAGCGTTGTCGTTGCTGCAACTCTTCCGGGCTGAGCGCGCTGAGGCAGCGGGCCAATTCAGCATAGGCCGGGCGCACGCTACCATCGGGCGCAAACATCTCGTCGTAAGCGCCGGTTAACATGTACTGTTCAAATGGCGGTTAACCAACAAGTGGAAAGGTGGCGTCGGGCATACTCGTCGCATATAGCTTCAACAGAGTGATTGCGCCCGGCCAGCCGTGGGCGACGTTGCCCAATCGTCTTCATTTGCCGGCGTGAAATAATCCTGAATATGGCAACGTCGATGTCGCCCTTCGTCAACTAGGAATGAGAGTAGGGTGCAAACCCTACTCTCCATCACTCTACTCTCTATCTCCCCGATTAATCGCCCATCACTTCGTGTAGAGCCGGCGTCGCTTGGCGCTTGTGCTGATCTTCCGGCTTCACACGGTACACGTTCCACACCAATCCCACCTTTTCAAGGGCGCGGATGATGTAAGCCGAAATATCGATCTGCCACCAGCGCAGACCGTGGAAGGCCGAGCGGGGGAAGGCGTGATGGTTGTTGTGCCAGCCTTCGCCGAAGGCGAGCAGGCCAACGATGAAGTTGTTGCGGCTAGCATCGCGAGTGTTGTAGTCGCGGCGGCCAAAGGTATGGCAGATTGAATTCACGCTCCACGTGATGTGGTGGGTGAGGAAGATGCGCACCAAACCGCCCCAGATCAATCCACTCCACCCGGCGATCAGAGTTGGGATCAGAATGCCGAGCGCCGCCCACAGGTACCACGTCTTGCTCACCCAAACAATGGTTGGATCCTTCAACAGCCACTTGCCGTACATTTCGATGTTGTTTTTGTGGGTAAACAGCCAGCCCACATGCGAATGCCACAAGCCTTCGAGCGGGCTATGCGGATCCTCTTCGTCGTCGGAGTGGGCATGGTGCTGGATGTGGGTCGAAGCCCACGAAATCGGGTCTCCTTCCAGTGCCATACACCCCATAATCAGAAAGAGCGCCTTAAGCGGGCGCGAGGTTTCAAAGCTCTTGTGAGTGAGCATGCGGTGAAAGCCGATGGTGATGCCGAGGCCGGAAATAACGTACAACACGAGCATCAAGGTGACATCGAGCCAGTCAACGTACTGTTGCCAAAGCATGACCATCGCGTAGATGGTGCCAAGAAAGGGCAAAAGCACGATGAGCAAAACCACAAATTTTTCGATCGGTGATTTTTCCAGTTTTGGTTCGGTGGCGGGAACGGTGCGAGCCATAGCAGAACACTCCTTGCCGGTAACGAAATTTGTTCGACTTATCACAATAATAGATGTTGAGCGGGACGAGCAGAAGTAGCTGTCGGCTAATCTTCGGTCACGAGTTGGCCGGCAACGGGGATGACTAGAGTAATGGGTCAGAGCCGTTAGGAAACGCATGCGTTATCCTGCTAACCCGCCTTTTGCACCGATTTGCATTATTGCCAAACCTATGGTATACTCCCACCGTGTTGAGCGGGTTGGCCCCATCGTCTAGCGGCCTAGGACGCCACCCTCTCAAGGTGGAGATCGCGGGTTCGAATCCCGCTGGGGTCACCAATGGGCCCGTCGTCTAGCGGTTAGGATGCCACCCTGTCAAGGTGGAGGTCGCGGGTTCGAATCCCGTCGGGCCCGCCAAAAGGCGGAAGCAACATCAGCCGGCAATTGCCGGCTGATGTTTTTTGGTTTTGTATTGGTGAGCGGTGTACCGCCGAGGATGCGGAGTTGATACTCATCCTCGGCGGCCTTTGCGTCTTGAGGATGGGTCCTCACCCCTCGGCCCCCTCTCCCCCTGATGGTGGGAGAGGGGGAGCCACTTGGATGGGCGGGAGAGCGGTTGCGGGCGTGGAGGGGATTAGGGCAAAGGGTGAGGATGGGTCCTCTCTCCTTCACCCCCTCCTCCAGCGGGGGAGGGAGGTGTAGTGTACCGCCGAGAGCGCCGAGGATGCGGAGTTGACCTCCATTCCCTGCGCCCTTTACGCCGTTGGGGGCCAGACATCCGTCAGGCTCTCCAGCGCGTTGTCTACTCACGTTGCAATGCGGCTATTGCCGCCAACAGTTGCACATCGCCACTGGCAGCTAAATCGGCAGCACTCAGGTTGCGCACTTCGGCTGGCAGCAAGATCGGTGCGTCAATTGGTTGCGCCACCACTTGATCCGGCTCAATACCTTTGCCGCGAATTTGCCGACCCGCCGGCGTTCGCCACTCTTGCGTGCCGAGCAGGAGTTGCGCCCCGCCGCTCAGTCGAAACGGGGTGAGGACGGTACCGGTACCAACGGTTGTTTCCCCCACCAACACCGCCCGACCCGCATCTTGCAAGGCGCCGGCTAGAATCTCGGCGGCGCTAGCCGAACCACCGTTGATCAGCACAACCATTGGCATGTCTTGGGCCATGCCCGCCGCACGGGTGGTGGTCACCCGCTGCGAGCCATCACGGTTGCGTTCAATCAGCACCGGCGTTTCTGCCGGTAAAAACTCGCCGGCTATCGCCAGCAACGTGCTGAGCAACCCACCCGGATTGTTGCGCAGATCGAGAATAATCCGCTGCGCGTTCGCAGCCTTAGCTTCGGTCAGCGCTTTGCGCAACCCGCTGGCCGCCTGTTCATCGAACGAGGTAATGCGGATCAGCGCAATTTGATCGGGCAACATTGCCCAACTGACGCTCGGCGCAGTGATCTTGGCCCGCGTGATAGTAAACCGCAACGGCTCGGTATCACGCCGGCTCACTTCAAGCGTGACCGGTGTGCCGGCTGGCCCCCGCACCCGCGCTACTAATTGATCGATTGTCCAGCCTTCCACAGCGGTGCCATCAACGGACAATATGCGGTCGCCGGCGCGGAGGCCGGAAGTAGCGGCTGGTGATCCCTCGATCAAAGCCAGAATCAACAGCGTGCCATTGCGTTCGCCGACGTAGATACCAATGCCTTCAAACTCGCCGCTGAGCGACTCTTGCCATTGGGCAGCCTCGGCGGCAGTCAGAAAGCGGGTATGGCCTTCATCGCCGAGCGTCGCCAACATGCCATCGACAGCGCCTTCGAGCATCCGGGCCGGGTCAGCGGCAGCCGGATCGACGTACCGTTCGCGAGCCAAGCGCCACACGTCCCAAAAGACGGCAAAGTCAGTGCAGATGGTTTCGGTTTCGGGGCAGGCGCTGGCGGTTTGGGGCCGGCTGAGCCAGATACCGAGCCATACTCCGCCGCTGAGGCCGCCGAGCAGGGTCACGAAGACGAACAAACTCGCTAACCAGAGTGGCAGGCGAACCTGAAGAATGCGTATGAAGGCAAGCATAGGTGCTTACATCCCTGTTTGTAGTCGCTGCACCGTTTCGTCATCGAGCCGGCGGATCAGTGCCAAGAGCAATTGTACGGTTTGCTCGATGTCACGGCGGTGGACGATAGCTGACGCCGAGTGGATATAGCGTACCGGCGGCCCAATGACCACGGTAGGCACGCCGTTGCCAAAGATGTGCATTCTTCCGCCGTCGGTGCCGCCGCCGGGCATCAGATCGAATTGGAGCGGAATACCTTCTTCGGCAGCGACATCGATCACGAGATGACGCAGACCGACGTGCGCGATCATGGAACCGTCAATCAAGAGGATGGCAGGCCCTTGACCAAGCCGGCTCATAGCATCATCGGCCCCCACGCCGGGCATGTCGCCGGCGATGGCAGTGTCGATCGCGAAGCCGATGTCAGGTTTGGTGATGTAGGTCGTGGTGGCTGCTCCACGCAAGCCAACCTCTTCTTGAGCATTGCCGATGCCGAAGACACTGTTGGGGTGGCGTTCGTTGACCAAGCGGCGCAACGTCTCGATCACGATCGCGCAGCCAACTCGGTTATCCCACGCTTTGGCCAACAACAGATCGGGGTTGCGCATCGGAGTGAACGGCCCTACCGGCACCACCGGATCGCCGGGACGCACTCCCCACGCCACCGCCTCATCACGCGAAGCGGCGCCGATGTCAATAAACATCGCTTTCTTATCAACCAGCCGGTTCCGTTCGTCATTGCTGTGAATGTGCGGCGGCTTAGCACCGATCACGCCGATGATTGGGCCAGAGCGAGTATGCACTTCGACGCGCAACCCCAACAGCACGTGATCCCACCAGCCTCCCAGTGGTTGAAACTTGAGGAAGCCGTCATCAGTGATGCGTGTGACCATCAAACCGATTTCGTCAAGATGGGCGGCCAGCGCGATGCGCGGGCTAGTGGCGAGGCCGGTGCGGCGGGCAATAATGCTACCCAAATGGTCAATCTCAATCTCGCTGATCGGCTCAAGATAGCGGCGCATCACGTCACGCACCGGCCTTTCGTAGCCGGAAGCGCCGGGAGCTTCGGTTAAGTCTTGCAACAGTTGCAGCATCGCATCCACAGATGTTTCCTTTGTTCACCTCGATAAAGCGGCCAATTGTTGTCGCACCCATTGTTCGGCGGCAGCGCGATCAGTAACCAAACCGTCTAGCGTTGCAGCGCGCAGCTCACGCAACAACTGGCCCAATTGCGGCCCCGGCGCTACCCCCAATGCACGCAGATCATCGCCGTTGAGCGGCGGACGTAGGAGGCGCCATTCGTGCAGGTAGCGAGCCGTTGCTAGCTGGATTGGGCTATTTGCCGCGTAGTGTAGCACAGCGATAGCGGCGGCGCTATAGGGATGCAACAGGGCATCAAGGGCGCTTGGGCTAGTTGTGGCGGCAATAGCAGTGGTTTGGTGACGCAGTGATATGAGGTCATTGACCAGTTGGCGAATAGTGACCGGGAGATGGTAGCGTTGCAGAACCATTGCCAGCTCAGCGTCGCTAAGGTCATAGAGCAGCAAGCCGGCGATCACCGTCTCAGCCGGCGCAAGCGAAGCGATACCGTACTCATCGCGGTGATAGCGCGCCAATCGCACAGCCAGCGCCGGCGTCCAACGCAAACCGGGGATGATTTGTTGGGTCATACCCCAGCGGTCGGCCAGCGCCACCACCGCTGCCGGATCGGGTTCAGTGAGGGTCAGGCACAACTCGGTTTGGATCCGTTCCGGCGTCAATAGCGCCAAGTATCCGGCGGCCAGCGCATCGGCGATCTGGGTCGCGGTCGCTGCGTCGGGGGTGAGATTGAGACGGGAAGCGAGGCGCACGCCGCGCAGCAGACGGGTCGGGTCATCGCGCAGACTTTGGTTATGCAAGAGGCGCAGCCGGCGTGCGGCGAGATCGGCGACACCGCCGAGTGGGTCGAACAGCGGCATTGGCAAAAGCCGGCCATGTTCGGCTGCCAATCTGATGGCCATCGCATTAATGCTATAGTCGCGGCGATGGAGATCGAGGGCGATTGGCGCCGGTTGCACTTCTGGCAAGACTGCCGGACGCGGATAGCGTTCGGTACGGGTCTGCGCAAGGTCGATGACCCATTGATCGACCACTATCGTCGCCGTGCCAAACGGTAGATGGCGGGCAGCGATCTGGCCTCCCCACGCTTCAGCTAGGATGGGCGTTAGTCGGTTGACATCGCCTTCAACGGCCAAATCAATATCGCGCCCGATGGGTAGTTCGAGCAATAGATCGCGCACGACACCGCCAACTAGCCAAACGGTGGCATCAATCGCTGGCGCGAGGTCGGCGGCGCGGGCCAGAAGGTGCTGCAAGGCTGGCTCAAGCCGGAAGAGCAAGTCATTCATAAGGCGTGGTTGAAAATAGCCACGAACAACACACAACGTTCAGGATGATCGTTGATGGTGATATAACGGCTTCTGGACATATCCATTCCATATGATAAGATCAATGACATTATAATGCTCTTTGCCAAACGTTGACACAATGTGCTGATTTTTTTGATTTGAGGGGCGCTTGCCGCCGACGCTATTCGTGTGTTCTAAACGGCGGCGGGTTGTACTGCTCGCTCGTTGTCATTGCGAGCCGGCGGCGGCGACGCAATCTCCTGCGCGCACGCGATCAGGCTGCTCAGGCATTGCAGGTCGCGGAAGCGATGACAGACGGCCCGCTTGACAGGCCCAGCATTCAATGGTAGGATAAAGCACGCATGGGCGATTAGCTCAGTTGGTTAGAGCGCCACGTTGACATCGTGGAGGTCAGTGGTTCGAATCCACTATCGCCCACCACATCAATTGTATCACGCCCCATGCCACATCAGCATCACCAATTTTGGAAGGTCTTCTTGATAACACTGGCTTTAGCCAGTGTTGTTGTGTTGGCAGCGCAACAGGTTTACGCGCAACCTACTCCCATTGCCTGCCCGCGCAACCAAACCGTCATCTTACGTGGAGCGAATGCGCCGCCGTTGCAAGGGTTGCTCGTGCTCTTTACCGGCCAACCGGTTGGCGGCGGGTTTAGCGATGCGGCGGGCAATTGGCAGATCCCGTTACGCACCAACGAGCCACCCGGCATCTACCCGGTTGAGGTGCAGGTACGGGCTAGCCGACAGGTGATTGCCAGCCTGCTGTGCTACGTTGATGTACCGTTACCAGCGGTAGCAACGCTTGCGCCAACCGACACCCCGGTCTCTAGCCAGCCGGTTTCGCAACCCACTCCAACCGCCACTGCAACGAGCATTGCCACGGTACCGCGCCCGACCCAAACACCCACGCCGGCCACGCGGGTTCCCAGCACACCCACGCCGGCCACGCAGGTTCCCAGCACACCCACGCCGGCCACGCGGGTTCCTAGCACACCTACGTCGGCGGCAGGTAGTACAGGAACACCGGTGCGGGTTACCAATACGCCCCTCCCTACCGCCACGACTGGCTCGACTAGTGTGGTGCCGGGTCGCACACCGACCCCTATGCCGGCTGGATTGGCGGTGACGCTTGAAATTATTCCCTACGACCCAAATTCATCAGCCTCGTTAAATGAGGAACAAGTGACGATCCGAAGTGAAGAAGAGAACGACCTGACGATTGCTGGTTGGCGGATTGTGAATATTTCCCGCCCTGAAATCCCAGCCTTTGTCTTTCCAGCATTCATTCTCCAACCTGAAACTGACGTCTATCTCTATACTGGGAATGGTACAGATAACCTCGCCACCGGTGATTTTTACTGGAAGCTGAACGCACCGGTGTGGCGCCGTGGTGATGTAGCGCATCTAATTGATGCTCAAGGCCGATTAGTGAGTTCTTACGAGGTAAGGTAGGTAACAACGGCGCGGAGGAGGCAGAGGCACAGAGAGGTAAACGCAAAGGCACGCAGCATGTAAAGGTATCTAAAGATACGCGAAAGTGATAAGGGTAATTTGCATTACTCTTGGTGTATGACTTGAAGTCTCATGTGAGGGGCATGAGTGTCAGCGAGTGCCAATATAAATCGCGCCTTTCAGTACTTACACCTTTACGTTAGTGGCTGCCAAATCCCCAAGGCCGTCACTTCACAATCAATGGTTTGTTTGGTCATGCTTCCGGGAACAAAGCAAAGGCCACTGAATTCCACGTGTTGGCCGGCGTAAGCACGTTGTTGATTATCTGAACGCCACTCGCGGCCTACCAGTGGTTCGACATCGCCGGCAATAGCAATATCTTTAACTTGGGTGTGGGCCAGCAAGCGTCCATTTTGGGGTATGGAAAT